>JBKPFD010000335.1:0-5358 GCA_046729155.1 Actinomycetota bacterium | reverse complement strand
CAGCTGATGTCGCAGACGCAGCCGCTGATCCTCGTCTTCGAGGACATTCACTGGGCCGAGGAGCCGCTGCTCGAGCTGATCGAGCACATGACCTCGTGGGTCCGGGACGGCTCGCTCATGATCATCTGCCTCGCGCGGCCGGAGCTGCTTGACGTGAGTCCCGACTGGGGCGGCGGGCGCGTCCGCTCGACCGCGATCGAGCTGGAGCCGCTCGGCGACGAGGACAGCGAGGCGCTGATCGACGCGCTCCGCGAAGGCGGCGAGATCTCGCCCGAGGCGCGGCGGGCTCTGCTCGAGAAGACCGAGGGCAATCCGCTCTTCCTCGAGGAGGTCATGCTCACCGTCGCGGAGTGCGGGGCCGACGAGGCCATCGCGGGCATCCCCGACTCGCTCCAGGCCTTGATCGCCGCGCGCATCGACCGCCTGGAGGCGCCGTCGAAGGCCGTCCTCCAGCGAGCCTCGATCATCGGCCGCACTTTCTGGAGCGCCGCGATCGAGCACCTGTCCGGCGGTGAGAGCATCGACGAGGCGCTCGAGGATCTGCTGCTGCGAGACCTCGTCGTCGCGGAGTCGCGGTCGTCGCTCTCGAACGAGAAGGCGTACCGGTTCAAGCACGTCCTCATCCGCGACGTCGCGTATGCGAGCCTCTCGAAGTCCGCCCGCGCCAGCCACCATGCGCGCTTCGCCGAGTGGCTCGGCGAGCGCGCCGGGGAGGAGCTGCTCGAGATCCGCGCCCACCACCTCGACCATGCGGCCTCGCTGCTCGCGGAGCTCGACGGCGCGCCTCCGGCAGACCTCGCGAAGGAGGCGGCCGCGACGCTGCAGGAGGCCGGGCGCAGAGCCCTTGCGCGCGAGGCGAACCAGGCGGCGCGGCACGCGTTCCTGCGGGCGATCGAGCTCGAGCCGACGCTCGCTCGCAGGTACCTCGCGGCGAAGGCGGCCTGGCGGCTCGACGACCTGCCCGCGGTCGCCCGCGAGATGGAGGCGGTCCGCGAGGAGGCGGCCCGCATCGGCGATCGCCAGCTGGAGGGCCGCGCGCTCACCGCGCTCGCCGACATGACGCTCATGCGCGAAGCCGATCCGACGCGGGCCCGCGAGCTCGCGGACCAGGCGCTCGAGGCGCTCGACGAGGACGACGCCGCGGGCCGCTTCGACGCGCTCCGCGTCGCCTGGAACGCCGCGTACTGGGTCGGCCACCTGACGAAGGCCGACCATTACCTGACCGAGGAGCTGGCAGCGGCGCGCGCCGCTGGGCGCAAGGACCTCGAGAGCCTCGCGATCCTCACGCGCGCGGACACTCATCGCGTGAAGCTCGAGCTCGACGAGGCCGAAGCGCTGCTCGCCGAAGCCCGAGACCTGGCGGAGGAGAGCGGCGCCGTCGCGAGCCGCGGCCGCGTCTTCCTGACGTGGTCACGGATCTATCTGTTCCGTGAAGAGCTCGAGCAGGCCGAGGAGGCCGCGCAGGAGGCCGAGCGGCTCTTCAACGAGGCGGGCGCGGTGTGGGCGGCGGCGCGCGCGCTGAACGACGGCGCCTGGGCCGCGTGGTGGAACGGCGATCTGGCGAAGGGCGAGAAGCGGTTCCGGGAATCGATCCGTCTGCTCAAGCCGCTCGGCGACCGCGCCGCGCTCTGCGAGAGCCAGCGCGGGCTCGCGGAGCTCCTCATCGAACGGGGCAGGATCGAGGAGGCGGAGCGCTTCGCCCTCGAGGCTCGCGAGACGGTCGGGCCGCAAGACGTGACTTCAAGGGCGACGACCGCAGCCTCGCTGGCAATGGTGCGCGCCGCCCAGGGCCGCGACGACGAGGCCGAGCAGCTCTTCGACGAGGCGTTCGACATCGTCGCGGACACCGACTTCCGCGCGATCCAGTTCGAGCTGCTGAAGCCGTACGCTCAGTTCCTCCGCGACCGCGGCCGGGACGAGGAGGCCGAACGGGCCGAGGCGAGTCGCGACGCCCTCTGGCCGGCCGCCGAGAAGAGCGCCGAGCAGATCGCCTGACTCGTCGTTCGCCGGAGCGGTAATTCCATCGCCGCCCCCTTGAAAAAGCGTTTGGAACGTGCCTACCGTGGCGCTGTAGATGGAAGTGCTACCGCCGATCCTGATCGGGTCTGCGGTGGCCGCGGTGATCGCCGTCGCCGTCCGCCGGACCCTTCGCACCCGCCGCGCTCGAGCGAAGCCGGACGAGGTCGTCTCGGCACGCCGGGTTGCCAGCGACGTCACGTTTCTCGCGATCGGCGTCCTGCTGATGGTGCTGAGCGTCCTCGTCGGCCAAAGACTGCTCTCGGTGGAGAAGCCGCCGCAAGGCGAGCTCTTCCCGGCGGGGGTCGGATTCGCGCCTGACGTGAAAGCCGAGATCGACCGCAGCTTCGTCGTCGGTCTGGCAGCCAGGTTCAGAGACTGCGACGACCCGGTCGACGTCACGCTCGCGATTGCCGGAACAGCGGAGTATTTCGAGGACCACCTGGCACGTCTGAAGAAACCGATGTCGTTCACGCTCGCGGTGCCGAGCACCAAGGTGGCCGAGATGACCGCGGGACCGAGCCTGTCGGGCTACTCCGACGCCCTGAACCCGCTGCCTGCAAAGCGGACGAGCGGCCTGGCCCGCGGCATGGTGACGACGAGGCCGCCTTCTGAGATAGGCGAGTTCACGCGCATCCGCGGAAGCATCAGCGGCTGGTCGTCCCATCTCGCTTCGCTCGTCTTCCGTTTCAACGCGGACTGGCTAGTCCCTCGCGGCCTCGGCACCTGCTACCTCAAGCTTCCCCCGCTGGCCGGCAACTCCACGATCCTCGGCGCCCAGGCCGGGCTCGGGCGTTCGGCGCCGAGCCACCAGGCTTACATGGAGAAGTTTCCGGAAGGCGGTGAGCGCGTGGTGAACGACAAGGAGACGCTCTTCGCGCCCTACGACAGGTCTCTCGCCATGCGGAACGGCGTCTCAGTGGTGGAGGCGGGGAAGAACGAAGTGCTCGAGTCGGAGCCGGAGGCGAACACCGTCGCAGGCGGCGTGCCGGCGGTCGCTTGCTTCCAATCCTCTCCCGACACCGGACAGCTCGGGGCGCGCGATGCCGACCTCGTCTTTGGCAGTGACGGACGGGCTGCTGCCATCAGGGACGGCTCGTATGCGCGGCTGGCCGGTCAGCTCGATTGCGGCGGCGTAGTCACGCTCGCGGAGGCCGGTGCGGCCAGCAGGCGGGACCTCGTCTTGCTGATCATCGGAGCCGTCTTCTCGCTCGGCGCAGCGCTCCTACTGGAGATCGGCCTCGACATCCAGCGCCGGCGCCGGGCCCGCACCGGCCACGAAACCGGCGCGGCGACCCGAACCTAGCGACCGGCCGCCGCGAAGAGGGCCCCACGGATCGCCTGGTGGCTCTCCTCGTCCGGTGATTCGGTGATGACCGTCGCAGGGCGTGCGAAGCGGGTGAGCGCCTTTCCAAGCGGGTCGGCGCGCAGCGTGCCCTCGCCGTAGGGGAGGTGCTTCGTCTCGTTTCGATTCGCGTACGCGATGTCCGAGAAGTGAATGTGGAAGGGCGCGCCGCGCGGAAGAAGTTTGTTCGCCTCGGAGAGTACGTCGCGAAACGCCTTCGTTGTCGTGAACGCGCCGTCCGTGACGGCGTGGAGGTGGGCGAAGTCGATCACGGGACGCACCCAGCCGAGGCGACGCGAGATCTCGAACACGTCGTCTGCCGACCCGAGGTCGCGGACGCGGCCCATGATCTCGACGCCGAAATCGACGTCTCGGCCTTTTCCCACGAGCCGCTCGCGCAGCTCGCCGAGCTGCTCGACGACCGACGCGATCGCGGCCTTTCGATCGCGCCCGAGGAGAAAGCCCGGATGGAAGACGACGACCTCGGCTCCGGCCGTCTTCGCGATCCCGGCCGAGTGGTCGAGCATGCCCACCGCCATGCGCTGCTTCTTGTCGCGCTCGACGTGGCCCATGAAGCCGGCGATCGGTGCGTGCACCGAGATCGCAATCCGATGCTTCCGGGCCAGCTTCCCGAACTGCTCGGCCCAGGGATAGTCCATCCAGAAACCGCTCTCGAAGTCGATCTCACAGGCGGAGTAACCCCGTTCTCGCAGCAGCGCGATCGCCTCCTCGGGCGACTTGCGCGACGGCACGCGTGCGGGGCCGAAGCGGAGCTTTCCCACGACGGCAACGCTACCGTCGTCTTCGTGCGTGCCGCCTAGCTCGCGGCGTTGCCGACGGGGGTGCGGCCATGTCGCCGCGTCCTCACCAACGAGCCGATCAGAGCGCCGAGAACGACGAACCACGCCAGGAAGAGGGGAAAGAATGCCGCGGCGATACTCAGGGCTTCACCGATTCCGATGTCGCTCGACCGTGTGACGACGAGATAGGGAACGACTGCCAGCGCATAGGCCGCCACCCCCGCCACGAGCCCGGCGACGAATCCTGAACCTCGGCGGATCAGGACGGCGGCGCACGCGCTACCCACCAGCAATCCGAGCCCCGCACCGAATAGCTCGCTGAAAGCCTCTTCCAACGTAGCCGCGGTAGGCCCGACGTCCCGTGTCGACTGGGCATACCGCACGCTCAGCCCCTGCATTGCCGTCCGACCGGGGTCCTACCCTTTTCCGCATGGCAAAGCGACCTTCTCGAATCGACCTCCTCGAGCTCGATATCGACCTCCGGCTGACCGACCTCTGGCGGGAGGCCGCCGACGTGCAGGACTGGAGCCTGGACGTCGTCGCCGCCTTCATGCGGGCCGCCTACGGCAAGGGTTACTGCGACGCGCTCACCGAGGACGCGCCCGGGAGCCTCTGCGAGGACCACGGCTACCGGATCCCGACTCGCCGCCGTCCCGCGCCGGTCCGCGAAGCGTAAAGCGGCCCAAAAACCGGGGCTAGACTTGGGGCGTGGCCCGTAAAGCCAGCCCGGTCCGGCTCGTCTTCGCGCTCTCGATCGCAGCCGCCCTCGCGGTCTTCCTGCTCTACGTCTCGGTCGCCGGCGGCACGCCGTCCGTCCAGCCCAGCCAGCTGAAAGACCACAAGGGCAAGGTCGCGCTCGTCGGCAAGGTCGTGGGGCCTCAGAGCGGAGACCCGCACGGCACCGGAATGCGCTTCCGGCTGCGGGACGTCGAGGGCGGGGCGGCGGCGGTGCCCGTCCTCTACCGCGGCTCCGTGCCCGACCAGTTCAAGATCGGGCGCGAGATCCGCCTCGAAGGCCGCCTCCGAAACGGCGTCTTCGTCGGGCAGCCGGGTACTCTCGTGACGAAGTGCCCGTCGAAGTACACCGCCGACAAAAGGGCGTAGGTGCCTGAGCTCGGGCGCGCGGCGCTCGTCGTCTGCCTCGGCCTCGCGCTCTACGCGCTCGTCGCCGGCGCGTACGCAGCCCGGCACCGCCGC
>JBKPFD010000334.1:0-10645 GCA_046729155.1 Actinomycetota bacterium | reverse complement strand
ATCAGAAACAGACTTGCACCAAGTCCCATAGGACCTCCTTCCTCCGCCCCTTCTTACCCGTCGGAGCGCCCGGGCTAACCCCTGAAGGTTCCTCCGCAACCGCCTTCGGCGGTCAAGTAGTCTCGAAACCGGTGCGCAGGGCATCGATCGTGCGGGTCGTTTCTATCGGCGTGATCGTCGGCATCGCGGCGACGCTCGTCGCGATCCTCATTCCATGGCTCCCCGATCGCGCCTCGGAGGAGGGCAAGCGGATCGACTTCGTCTTCTGGTTCACGACGGGGATCTGCATCGTCATCTTCTCCGTCGTCGCCGCGGTCAGCGTCTACTCGGTCTTCAAGTTCCGCGCGCGCCCCGACGACGACTCCGACGGTCCCCCGATCCACGGGCACACCGGGCTCGAGATCGCGTGGACGGCGATTCCCGCGGCGCTCGTCACCGCGATCGCGGTTGTCAGCGCCGTCGCGCTCGCCGAGAACGCGAGCCTCCCGAAGGACAAGCTCGTCGTGGACGTGACCGCCCGCCAGTTCGCGTGGTCGTTCAAGTACCCGCAGTACGGCAACGTCCAGTCCGGGACGCTCCGCCTGCAGAACCACCGCGGCACTGAGCTGCGGCTGCGCGCGCTCGACGTCATCCACTCATTCTTCGTGCCCGAGTTCCGCCAGAAGCAGGACGCCGTGCCGGGCCAGGTGACGAAGCTGCCGATCACGCCGACGAGAACCGGGAACTACCCGCTCATGTGCGCCGAGCTCTGCGGGATCGGGCACGCGCTGATGCGAACGCGGGCGATCGTGATGAACCAGGACGACTTCGAGCAGTGGGCACGCTCCCAGCAGCGGAGCGCGTCGGGGAGCGGAGGCTAGCGTGACGATCGTCGAAGAGCACGCACGCCACGCGCCGCCTGCGCCGCCGCCGACGGGCTGGCACCGCTTGCTCGCGCCCGGCTGGCTGCGCGTAGTGTGGATGACGCCGCTCTTCGTCGGCATCGGCTTCGCGCTCGTCGTGCTCATGCGGCTCTGGGCCGGCTACGAGCCGGTCGTCGACTGGCTCGTGATCGTCACCGTCGCGGCGCTGACCGCGGCCCCGATCGGCTTCCTCGCCGGTCTCGGCGGCTTCGACTACTGGCTGCGCTACGCGCTCGGGGCGCCGACGCAGCCCGAGGACCACTCCAGCCACGGCGCGCGCTCGTGGCGCGACTACTTCCGGATCAACACCGACCACAAGGTGATCGGCATCCAGTACGTCGTGACGACGATCGTCTTCTTCCTCGCCGGCGGCCTGCTCGCGATGATCTTCCGCGCGGAGCTGGCGAGGCCGGGGATGCAGTACGTCGACCCACAGACGTACAACGGGCTGATCTCGGTCCACGCCTCGCTGATGATCTTCCTGTTCGTGATCCCGGCCTTCGCCGGGCTCGGGAATTACGTGATCCCGCTGATGATCGGAGCGCCGGACATGGCGTTCCCGCGGCTGAACGCCCTCTCCTACTGGCTGCTGCCGATCGCGGGGATCATGATGCTCGCGAGCTTCATCCCGGAGGGCGGGGCCTTCGGGGCCGGCTGGACCGGATACGCCCCGCTCTCGGTCGTCGGCACCGAGGGCAACGTCTTCTTCAACATGGGTGTCCAGTGGGCGGGCGCGTCGTCGATCATGACCGCCCTCAACTTCCTGGTCACGATTATCACGATGCGCGCGCCGGGGATGACCTTCTGGCGCATGCCGCTGCTCGTCTGGGCGAACTTCGCGACTTCACTGCTCGTCGTGCTCGCTACGCCGTTCATCGCCGGGTCGCAGTTCTTCGTCATGTTCGACCGCGTGCTGCACACGAACTTCTTCGACTTCAACGAGGGCGGCTACGTGCTCGCCTACCAGCACATCTTCTGGTTCTACTCGCACCCGGCGGTCTACATCATGATGCTGCCCGGGTTCGGGATCGCCTCCGAGGTCATCTCCGTGATGTCGCGCAAGCCGATCTTCGGCTACCGGCTGATGGCGCTCTCCCTGATCGCAATCCTCGTGCTCGGCTTCTCCGTCTGGGCGCACCACATGTTCGTCTCGGGCATGGCCTCGTGGCTGCGGGTGCCGATGATGGTGACGACGCTGCTGATCGCCGTGCCGACCGGGATCAAGGTCTTCTCATGGCTCGCGACGACCTGGGAGGGGCGGATCAACTTCTCGACGCCGATGATGTTCGCCCTCGGCTTCGTCTCGATGTTCGTCATCGGCGGCCTGTCGGGGATCTTCCTCGGCGCGGTACCGATCGACATTCACACGTCGGACACGTACTTCGTCGTCGCGCACATCCACTACGTGCTGTTAGGCGGCTCGCTGTTCACGATCTTCGCCGGGATCTACTACTGGTTCCCGAAGATGACGGGACGGATGTACGACGAGCGCCTCGGGAAGCTGCACTTCTGGGCGACGTTCATCGGCTTCAACGCGACGTTCTTCCCGATGCACATCATCGGCGTCCAGGGGATGCCGCGACGCGTTGCCGACTACGACCCGAAGTTCGGCGACTGGAACTTCGCGATCTCGATCTTCTCGTTCATGCTCGGCGCCTCGTTCATCGTCTTCGTCTACAACATGATCGTCAGCTGGCTGCGGGGCCCGAAGGCGCCGCCGAACCCCTGGCGGGCCCTGACGCTCGAGTGGCAGGTGTCCTCGCCGCCGCCCGTCTTCAACTTCGACGAGATCCCCCAGGTCGTCGGCGGGCCGTACGAGTACGGTGTCCCCGGCGCGCGGCACGCGGTCTTCAACGGTGCACGTGACCGGGAGCTGGAGGAGGTCCCTGCGCGGTGAGGCATGTGCTCGTGATCGCGAACGAGACGGTCGCGGGCAAGGGACTGATCGACGCCGTCAAGAAGCGCGTCACCGGCGACTCCGACCTCGTGACGGTCATCGCTCCGGTCAGCCACCCGCACTCGGGCTACGTCGTCTACGAGGACACGCGCCGCGCCGCCGCCGGTCGTCGGCTCGACCGCACGCTCACGTCGCTCCGGGAGTCGGGCGTCAGAGCGCACGGCGCCGTCGTCGACGCCGACCCGGCCGACGCCGTCCGCGACGCGATGGCGACACTCGACCCCCGGCCGGACGAGATCATCGTCTCGACCCATCCGAAGGAGAAGTCGGGCTGGCTGCGGAGGAAGGTGATCGACCGGATCCGGTCCGTGGCCGGCGACGTCCCGATCGAGCACGTCGTCGTCGACCTCGAAGCGGAGGGCGGCCCGGCGAACGTGCTCGTGATCGCGAACGAGACCGTCGTCGGCGATCCACTCCTCGAGCGGATCAGGGAGCGCGCGGCGCGCTCTCCGGCCAGCTTCCTGATCATCTGCCCGCAGAGCGACCCCAACCAGGGGGAGCACCCGGAGGCGGAGCGCCGCCTGCGGCGAGCTCTAGCAATCCTCCGCAGCGAGGGGATCGACGCGCACGGGCAGGTCGACCATCCGGATCCCTACACGGCGGCGATTCAGGCCGTCCACGACGAACGCACGAACGAGATCATCGTCTCGACGTTCGCTCCGGAGCGCTCGCCCTGGATGCGCAAGAACCTCGTCCAGCGCTTGCATAAGGACACGGGACTGCCGGTCGAGCACGTCGTCCTGCAGGAGGAGGCCTCGCCCGCGTAATGGCCGTGCACGCCGAAGCGCACGCCGCGCACCCGCCCGCCGCCCATCAGAGCTCGCGGATCGACGCACCCACACTCGGGATGCTGCTCTTCATCGGGTCGGAGATCATGCTCTTCGGCTCCTTCTTCACGATCTACTTCTTCGATCGGGTCGTGGCGAGCCCGGACGAGTGGCCGCCGGCGGGGTTCCATCTGCCGGTCTTCGTCGCCGGTGTGAACACGGCGATCCTGCTCACGTCGAGCTTCACCATGCACTGGGCCCTGCAGGCGATCAAGCGCGGCAGCCGCGCCGGCCTCCAGGCGGGGCTCGTGCTCACGTTCCTGCTCGGGCTCACCTTCCTGCTCACGCAGATCCGGGAGTACTCCCGTGTCGGCTTCGCCCCACAGGACGGCTCTTTCGGGAGCACGTTCTACGGGCTGACGGGACTGCACGGAGCGCACGTCTTCGTCGGCCTGACGCTGGTGGGCTTCGCCACGATCCGCGCCTTCCGGGGCCATTTCTCGCCACAGGCGCACTGGGGCGTCGAGATCCCCGGGATCTACTGGCACTTCGTGGACGTAATGTGGATAGTGGTCTATACGACCGTCTACATCCTGTAGCGAGCGAGCCGTGATAAATCCGTTCAGGAGCGAAGCCGAGGCGTACCGCTTCCTCCTGCTCACGGTCGGGTACTTCGCGGCGATCGTGATCGCGGCGCTCGCGATCGGCGCCTGGGCTGGCTTTGTCGTCTTCCTCGTCCTGACCGCTGCCGGCATCTTCTACGTCGTTCGTACGCGGCGGACCGAGCCGCCGCGGCAGGCCGTTCCGAGTCGCCGTGGGCGCGACGACGTGCGACGCATTCTCGTCATCGCGAACGAGACCGTCGGGGGCGAGCGCCTCCGCGAGGAGATTCGGCGCCGGTCGGAGGGCTTCGAGGAGCAGGTGCTCGTCGTCTGCCCGGCCCTCAACTCGCCGTTACGGCACTGGGCCTCGGACGAGGACGGCGCTCGCGCCCAGGCTCAGGAGCGGCTGAACGCGAGCCTCTCGCGACTGCGCCAGCTCGGCATCGACGCGAAGGGCGAGGTCGGCGACGGTGAGCCTCTGCAGGCGATGGAAGATGCGCTTCGCCTCTTCGGAGCGGACGAGATCATCATCTCGACCCATCCGGAGGGCCGGTCACACTGGTTGGAGCGCGGGATCGTCGAAGGCGCGCGCGAGCGGTTCGCGGTACCGATCACGCATGTCGTTACCGATCTGGAGGCAGAGCGCGAAGAGGTTCGTTAGCGCGGGCCCCGTACTCCTCGCCTGCCTGTTCCTCGCGGACTGCGGGGGCGAACGAGAAGGCCGCGACGAACACTCCGCGACCAGACGCTGGGAGCCTAGGACGGGCCACCGAGTTGCGCGGCCACCAGGACTTCAGCCCCGAGCTCTGTCTCTGAGCCCTACTTCTGCGCTTTGATGAAGTCGGCCAGCTTCTTCGCGTCCGCCTGCGAGACCTGGCCCTTCTTGATCACCGCGCTCATCACGCCCGGCTGGTAGCCGGCCACGATCTTCGCATCCGGGTCGCGGATCGATTCGATCAGGTACGCCTCGGTCACCGGCACCGACTGGCCGTTCGTCAGCTTCGACTGCTTGCCGAAGATGCCGTTGAGCGGCGGCCCGGTGCCCTTCGCTCCGCTCAGCGAGTGACAGCCCTGGCACCCGAGTGAGGCGAACAAACCCTCTCCCGTCCCGGGCGGCGGCCCGCCCTTGACCTCCTTGCCGGCGACCGACGCCACGTACGCGGCCACGGCCTCGGCGTCCTCGCCGGTGACGAGGTCGGCCGGCATCCCGCTGCCCTTCGTCGGGTAATGGATCTGGTCGAGGACGATCGCGCGGATCGTGCTCTCCTCGAAGCCCTCCTTGCGGGGGCCGGCGAAGGCTTCGTCGAGGTTCGGCCCGACCGTTCCTTTGGTTCCGGCGTCGGCGAGCGTGTGGCAAGCGCCGCAGCGGGCCTCGGCGCTCGTGAAGAGCTGCTTGCCCTGTGACGTGTTCCCCGCGCTCGGAAGCCCCTCCGCGCCGCAGCCCGTCGCGAGGACAGCCACGAGTGTCACGGCTGCCGCGGCGGCTAGGAGGCGCAACCTACGAGGGCGGGGTGGAAGCTCCCGCCTTGGCGAGCGCCTCGTCACGGGTCGGATAGATCTGGAAGACGCGGTCGAGCCCGGTGATCTCGAAGATCTTCGCGATGTTCCGGTCGCTGCACACGAGTGCGAGCTGGCCGTCCTGCCCACGGAGGCGCTTGACGCCGCCGACGAGCACGCCGAGGGTCGTCGAGTCGATGAATGTGGTGTCGGAGAAGTCGACGACGACGTTCTTCGCTCCCTTGGCGATCACGTCGAGCAGCTGCTGCTTGAACTCCGGGGCCGTGTACAGGTCGACCTCGCCTGCGAGCGCGATCACGAACGTGCCATCGCCGACCTGGTCGGTGTTGACGTCGAAGTTCACGCGGCGCGCAGTCTAACCCTGCTGCACGTTCGCGGCACCCGCCTTGAGCGTCTTGATCTGCTCCCTCGCGTAGGCGGCCTCCGGCGAGTCCGGCGCGAGCCTCAGGAACCGCTGATAGGCGCGGACCGCAAGCGGGATGCGCTGTGCCTGGTAGGCCGCGTCGCCGAGCTGGAGTTGCACCTGGGCCTCGTCCTCCGGACGAGACGCTGCAACCTGCGCGTAGATCGTGGCCGCGCGCGAGTAGGCGCCCTGCATGACGGTCGCGGCCTCGCTGAGGCGCTTGTTGATCTGCGCCTCGAACTCCTGGTCGATCCGCCCGCCGAGCGCGCGGCCGAACTCGGTGTCCGTCGGCGGCCCGAAGAGCCCGCCGCCGCCGCGCGAAAGGGCCTCTGTGCGGGCGATGTCGTAGCGGGAACGCGCGTCGTTCGCGCGAGTCAGGTAGAGCGCGGCGAGGGTTCGTTTCGTCTCGTAGTCCTTCGGGCGCAGGCGCGCATAACGCTCGAAGATCGGGATCGCCTCGTCCGACCGGCCGTCGCTGACGAGGGCGTCGCCGAGCTCGCGCAGCGCAACCGGGTCGCGCGGGTTCTCTTCGACCTTGTCCTGCGCGTTCCCGACGTCGACGCTGCTCGACGAGGAGCCGCCGAAGTTGCCCTGCAGGATGTCGCCGAGGCCCGTGCCCTGGCCGGAGCCGACGCCGAAGACGACGAAGCCGACGCCGAAGACGAGCGCGAGGAAGACGAACATCCACTTCGCCGAGCGGATGAGCTTCGGGAAGAACATGGTCTCCTCGATCGTGCGCGGCTCCGTCCGCCGAGACCTCCTCGCGACCTGCGGGCGCGACTGCGGCTTGGGACGCGGCTTGCGCTTTGCTCCGGACCTGGCCATGGCCGACGAAGGTTAGCGAGCGGCCGTCGAGGCTGGGTCCAGGCTCGACCAGTCGAAGGACGCGCCCAGCGCGCCAAGCCGCGCCCGTGTCTCCTCGTCGCAGAGCGCGCCTGCGATCCCCGCCTCGTAGGCGGCACGGGGGTGGACACCGATGGAGCGGACGGCCTCGTACTCGCGTCCGAGGTCGGTGTCGAACATCGCCGGGTCGTCGGTCGAGACCGAGCAGAGCACGCCGGCGGCGACGAGCGCGGGGAGCGGGTGCTCGTCGAGCGAGGGCACCGCTCGCGTGCGGACGTTCGAGATCGGCGAGACGTCGCAGACGATCTCACGGGAGGCGAGCTCCTCGACGAGCGCCGAGTCGTCGACGGCCCGGATCCCGTGCCTGATCCGATCTGCGCCGAGCGCGTCGAGAGCGCCGCGGATCGACGCAGGCCCCGCGTGCTCGCCGGCATGCGGGACGGAGCCGAGCTCCTCGGCCTTTGCGAGGGCGAAGACCTCGGCGTACGGCTCGGGCGGATACTGCGCTTCGAGCCCGCCGAGGCCGACGCCGACGACGCCGCGGTCGCGGTACGCCGCCGAGTAGCGCACGACCGTCTCGGCCGTCTCGATGGGCGCGCCGCGATAGATGTCGGGCGTGAGGCGGACGGTGACGCCGTGCAGCTCCTCGGCCTCCTGCGCTCCGTCGCAGTAGCCGCTGAAGATCTCGTCCCAATCAACGCCGCGGCTGATGCGCTCTGCCGGAGAGAAGATCGCCTCGAGGTAGACCGCACCGTGCGACGCGGCCTCCGCGGCGTAGTCGACGACGACCTGGCGGAAGTCGTCGGCCGTCCTCATCGCGTGCGTCGTGAGGATCCAGGTGTCGATGAAATGCTCGAAGTCGCGGAACTCGTAGAGCTTCGCGAGACCCTCGACGGTGTCAGCCGGGAGCGGGTAATCGTTTCGGCGCGCGATCTCGAGCAAGGTCGGGGCGCGGACCGTGCCCTCGAGGTGGACGTGCAGCTCGATTTTGGGGTACGTCACTCGGGCGCGAGCTCGCCGGCGGACGAGCGCTGCCAGCGCTTCTCCATCACCACCGCGAGCCAGATCGACGCCTCGAACAGCACGAGGAGTGGAAGCGCCTCGAAGAGGAGGGAGACGGGGTCGACCGTCGGCAGCAGGATCGCGAGCGCGACCGCGGCGACGATGCCGAAGCGGCGATTCTTGCGCAACTGCGACGAGTCGATCACGCCGAGCCGGACGAGCGCGAGGATGAAGATCGGCAGCTCGAAACAGACCGCGATCGCGAGCAGCATGATCGAGACGAACGAGAAGTAGTAGCTCGCTCGGATCTGTGTCGTGTAGAGCTCCTCGTCGTAGTTCGTCAGGAAGTCGAGCGCCTTCGGCAGGACGACGAAGTAGGCGAAGGCGAGGCCGCACGCGAGCAGGCCGGTCGCGATCGCGACGAAGACGGCGACGACGCGCTGGACGTGCTCCTCGAAGGCGGGCGCGAGAAAGCTCCACACCTGCCAGAGCAGCACCGGGAACGCGAGCACGATCGCGGCGTAGAAGCTGACCTTGATCGAGGTCGTGAACGGCTCGGTCACGCCGAGCGTCGTCAGGTCCTTGTCGTCCGGAAGCGGCTCGCGGAGCCACTCGATCAGCTGCTCGTGGAAGACGAACGCGACGACGAATCCAATGCCGACCGCGAGCAGCGCGATGATCAGCCGGCTGCGCAGCTCGTCCAGGTGCTCGACGAGAGAAGCCTCCTCGCCATGCCGCAAGCGCCGCGGCAACCTCATGGGCGCCTAGCTGGAGGCGGCGTCGCGGTGAGTCGTGCCCGACGAGACCGGCGGCTCATCCTGCGTCGGCGGCAGCTCCGGCGGCCGCGGCGGCCGCTCGTCGTCGCGGCCGGTCACCGAGTCCTTGAACTCGCGCATGCCCTTCCCGAGCGAGCGTCCCATCTCGGGCAGTCGCTTCGGCCCGAAGACGAGGAGCACGACGAGGAGGAGGATCAGGATCTCCCAGATTCCGATTCCGAACGGCACGGTCTCAGGGTAGCACCCTCCGGCGGTCGGGCAGGCCGGAGGGCAACCGGTACCATGGAGTTACGAAGCTCCGCGAAAACCTAGGAACAAAAAAGGATTCGACCCGCACAAAGTGGCACTTCTAGAGCTGAAGGACCTCCACGTTGCCCTCGAGGACGGCACCGAGATCGTCAAGGGTGTCGACCTCGCCGTGAGCACCGGCGAGAACCACGCGCTGATGGGCCCGAACGGCTCGGGCAAGTCGTCGCTCGCCTATGCGCTGATGGGCCATCCAGGCTACGAGATCACCGAGGGCGAAGCGCTCTTCGACGGCAACGAGCTGACCGAGCTCGGCCCCGACGAGCGCGCGCAGCTCGGCCTGTTCCTCGCGTTCCAGTACCCGCATGCGATCCCGGGCGTCACGGTGACGAGCTTCTTGCGCTCGGCGATCAATGCCGTGCGCAAGGCGCGGGCGGGCGGCGAGGACGATCCGATCGCCGTGCCCGAGTTCCGCAAGAACCTGCTCGCCGAGATGGAGCGGCTGAAGATCCCGCGCGAGCTCGCGCAGCGCTATCTGAACGACGGCTTCTCCGGCGGCGAGAAGAAGCGCGTCGAGATCCTGCAGATGGCGATGCTGCGCCCGCGGATCGCGGTGCTCGACGAGACCGACTCCGGCCTCGACATCGACGCGCTGCGGATCGTCGCTTCAGGCGTCCGCGAGCTGGTCGGGCCGGAGACGGGCGCGCTCGTGATCACGCACTACCAGCGGATCCTCAACCACATCGACCCCGATTTCGTGCATGTGTTCGTCGACGGGCGTATTGTTGAGGAAGGCGGTCCCGAGCTTGCGCATAAGCTCGAGGCGGAAGGGTACGAGGCATTCATGCCTGAAGCCGTAGAAAGCGAGGCCTAGTGGCCATTACCGAGACCGAAGTCGTCGCCGAGATCGGCACCGACTACAAGTACGGCTTCTCGGATCCCGAGGAGTACTTCTTCAAGTCCGGGCGTGGGCTCTCGCCGGAGCTCGTCGCGGCGATCTCCGAGCACAAGAACGAGCCCGACTGGATGCGCAAGTTCCGCCTCAAGTCGCTCGAGTACTTCCAGGCCCGCCCGCTGCCCGACTGGGGCGGCGACCTGACCGGCATCGACTTCGACAACATCTTCTATTACATCCGGCCGACCGAGAAGCAGGCGAAGTCGTGGGAGGACCTGCCGCCGGACATCAAGAACACATGGGACCGGCTCGGGATCCCCGAGGCCGAGCGCAAGTTCCTCGCCGGCGTCGGCGCCCAGTACGAGTCGGAGGTCGTCTACCACAAGCTGAAGGAGGACCTCGAGTCCCAGGGCGTCCTCTTCCTCGACATGGACTCGGGGCTGCGCGAGCACGAGGAGCTCGTCAAGCAGTACTTCGGGACGATCATCCCGCAGAACGACAACAAGTTCGCGGCGTTGAACTCCGCGGTCTGGTCGGGAGGCTCGTTCATCTACGTCCCGCCGGGCGTCTCGATCGAGATGCCGCTGCAGGCCTACTTCCGCATCAACGCCGAGAACATGGGCCAGTTCGAGCGGACGCTGATCATCGTCGACGAGGGCGCATACGTGCACTACGTCGAAGGGTGTACGGCACCGATCTACTCCACGGACTCGCTGCACAGCGCCGTCGTGGAG
>JBKPFD010000333.1:0-3974 GCA_046729155.1 Actinomycetota bacterium | reverse complement strand
GCGATCCATGCGCTCGTCGGGAACATCGACGCCGACCCGACCTTGGAGATCGTCGTCACCGCACTGGCTCCGGGTCCGCTCTACGCCTTCAACTCGGACGGTTCACCGCAGCCGGGCTGGCCTGTCGCCGGCATCGGCGGCGCAGGCTACCCCGCGCTCGGTCAGCTCTCGAACGTGTTTGCAGGCCTCGAGGTGTTCTCCGGACACTACGGCGACCACCTCGTCGCCTACAACGGCGCCGGAATGACCTTGCCCGGCTGGCCACGTGAGAGCTCGAATTACGTCGCGACCCCGGGGACCCTGGCCGACGTCGACGGCGACGGCCTCGACGAGATCTTCACCGAGGAAGAGGATTGGGCGCTCCACGCATACAGGGCGAACGGCACGGTCCTCGCCGGCTGGCCTGTGAGCGGCGACGGGGGCCAGGAGCGGCACACGCCGACGATCGGCGACCTCGACGGTAACGGCGACCTGGAGATCGTCACCGCGTCGGGCTGGACGAGTCCGGGCGTCTACCTCCACGCGTACCACCACGACGGCACGCCGGTCGCGGGCTTCCCCATCCTTTACGACGGTCAGGTCGACACGTTCCCGGTGATCGGCGACGTCGACGGCGACGGCGCCGACGAGATCGTCGTGGTCGTACGGGAGGCAGGCGCGACGAGGGTCAAGGTGTTGGCCGGCAACGGCACCGTCGAGCGGACCATGACTGCCGTGAGCAGCGCGGGCTACGGCACAGCTCCTGCTCTCGGCGACCTCGACGGAGATGGCGTGCCCGAGATCGTCGTCCAGACAGAAGACGGTCTCGACGTCTGGAGGGGGAACGGCACCGCCTTCCCGGGGTGGCCGCGGACCTGGTCCGGCAGAT
The DNA here is from genome assembly GCA_046729155.1 of Actinomycetota bacterium. Lineage (GTDB taxonomy): Bacteria > Actinomycetota > Thermoleophilia > Gaiellales > Gaiellaceae > VAXT01. The sequence goes on along the minus strand of JBKPFD010000333.1, from coordinate 3,106 downwards.
GGCTCGGCAGCTCGGCTCCCGTGATCGGCGACTTGGACGGCGACGGCATGCCCGACATCGCGATCACGACGCAGGTCGCTGGATCGTCCACGAACGGCGACGTCCGGCTCTACAGCCGGAACGGGGTCATGCACGGCCATTTTCCGAAGACGATTCAGGTCGGTTCCGGCGGCGTGCCTGCGATCGCGGATATCGACCTCGATGGTCGCAACGAGCTCGTGGTGCTCGGGAGCGCATGGACCGGCGTTTCAGGGTTGCACGACAAGGTGTGGGTGTACGACCTGCACGGTTCGATGTACGGGCCGATCGAGTGGGGCCAGTTCGGCGGCGACGCGCGGCACCGCAACCACTACGGGCCGTTGCCGCAGCCTCCGCCGCCGCCTCCTCCGCCGCCGCCGCCGCCTCCTCCTCCACCTCCTCCGCCGCCGCCTCCTCCTCCTCCTCCGCCGCCGCCGGCTCCTCCTCCGCCACCGCCTCCTGCGCCGCCGCCGCCTCCGCCTCCTCCGCCTCCTCCTCCGCCGCCGCCACCACCGCTCGCCCCGCCGGGACGCCCCTGCACGGTCCCGCGCGTGATCGGGTTGCGCCTCGTGCGCGCTCGGGCGCGCATCGGGGCCGCACGTTGCTCGGTCGGACGAGTGCGCCGCACCCGGTCGCGACGCATCGGGCGCGTGATCGCGCAGAGCCCGCGCGCCGGCACACGGCTGCGCCGAGGCGGCCGCGTGAATCTCGTCGTCGGCCGGCGCTAGTTCAGCTACGCGTTATGCGTCAGCCGGCCCAGGGCAGGCGGTCCCAGTACGAGGGTCGCCCACGCTGTGACCGCGGAAACGGCGCGTACGCTTGCCTCCCGTCGGAGGTCTGGTCTTCCGCGCTCGCGCCGTAGCGCGCTGCGAGCTCCGACACGGGGTAGAGCAGCTGCTCGTCCTCTGTCCGCGCGCCGACCATGAGCACGACGCACGGCCCGTCCCCGGCGCCCACGAACACGTGTTGGGTTCCGGCGGGGCAGTGGAAGAAGTCCCACGGCCGGAGGAGCCGCTCCTCACCCTCGACGAGCAGCTTGCACTCGCCGGAAAGCACTAGGAACGCCTCCTGCTGCGATTCGGAGTGGTAGAGGCAGTTGGGCTTCCCCGGTTCCAGGACGCTGACGTTGATGCCGAGCTGCGCGAACGGGGACTTCTCGCTCTCGAATACGCAGCCGGAGCCGAACGTCTTCGACGTCCACCACTCCGCGTCTCGCACGTTCACGACGAACCAGCCGTCGGCGGCAGGCGCAAGGCCTGAGCCGGAGTCCTGCAGTTGCGCCTCGGGCACGGCGCGAGTCTAGGAGAGAGCGCGCTCGAGGGCGGCGCGATCGGTCGGCCCCCCGTGTGTGAGGAGCACGTGCTCCACTGGAAGCTCGAGCAGCAGGTGGAGCTGCTCGCAACCTGCCCGCGGGTCATGCCCTCGTGGAGCCATCGGGGGTTGATCTGGAGGCCCTGTCCCCAGTCGACGAGCGTGTCGCCGGCGATGACCGCTTTCATGCTCTCGACCAAGAGCACCGTGTCGTTCTTCTTCTGTCCGGGGAACGCCTCGACTCCGACGGGGAGGCGATCACCGGCCCCGTACCAGTGCGCCTCGGACGGCTCGGTCGGTTCCCACTGCGGATGTGGCGCCTCCCAGTGCCAGAGGCCCGGTCGCAACTCGGCACGGCGCGATGCTACTGAGCGCCCGCCCGCCTCACGCAAGGTTCTCGCTCCCCGTGGTTGGAAATCAAGCTGCGCGACTGATCACGTGGGCGAGGCTGAGCAACTAGAGGCGTTGAATCGGATTCACGGCGCGCTCGATCGGGAGGGAATGGAGTACTGGTTGTTCGGCGGCTGGGCCGTCGACTTTCACGCCGGGTCGGTGACGCGGCCGCACGACGACCTCGACTTGGCTGTGTGGCTGAAGGACCTCGACCGAATCGCAGCATTGCTGACAGCCGCTGGGTGGAAGCACGCGCCCGAGGAAGGCGAGGACGGCTATACGGGCTATGAGAACGGCGACGTTCGGCTCGAGTTGGCCTTCCTCGCCCGCGATGAGGATGGGCGCGTGTATACGCCGCTGCGGGAAGGTCGCGGCCCTTGGCCGGACGGAACCTTCGGACTCGACGTCGCGGAACTGCACGGGGTGCGCGTACGGCTGATCAGCCTCCGTGCGCTCAAAGCCGACAAGTCCGAGACTCGCGCCGACCCGCGCGTGGCCGCGAAGGACCGCGCCGATGTAGCGACTCTCTCCCGCGTCGAGTAGGTGGCACCCCCGCCAGCGGCGCGCTCTTCGGCATTGCGGTGCTTACGTTGCCGTTCCAATCTTTGCCGTAGCGATGGCCGTCCTAACCTCGCTCCGGACGGACGCGCCCGACGCCGTCATGCGTGGGGCGGACGACGATCACTGAGCAGCGCGCCTGGTTTGCGACGCGCTCACTCACGCTGCCCAGAGCTTTCAAGCCATGTAGGCCGCGGCTGCCGACGACCAGTAGGTCTGCGGAAGCAGATGCCTCCACGAGGACGTCGACCGCTCCCCGGGCATCCTCGTCGAGGTCCGGGGCGATCTTGCGTGCCGCCTTCTCGTCGAGGTGATCCTTCGTCGAGGCGGCGGCACGGACCTCGGGGACGTCCTCGACGCGAACGTCACCGCCCCGTACATGACAGTCGCACGCATGGACTGGCACCGTAGCGCTCCTCGAGGGACATTCCCGCACGCTGGCGCACCGCAGTGTTTCGTACCATCTACGTGTGGAGGCGGGAGTACGCACCGGCGGATGCCTCTGCGGGGCGGTCCGCTACAGCGTGCGCGGTGACCCTGTACATGTCGGGCGCTGCCACTGCGCGGATTGCAGAAAGGAGTCCGGGAGCGCGTTCATTGTGTATGGGCATTGGCCCGTCGAGGCGTTTGAGGTGAGCGGTGAGATCTCAAGCTATGGTGGACGCGGCTTCTGCCCTCTCTGTGGGTCTCGACTGCTTGATCCAGTCGGTCCCGGTGACACGCTCATCGAGATTCGGCTCGGAAGTCTGGATGAGGCGCCCTTCGAACTGAAGCCGGAAGCCGAGGTCTGGGTGAAGCGGCGCGAGAGCTGGCTCCTGCCGGTCGA
>JBKPFD010000332.1:0-10117 GCA_046729155.1 Actinomycetota bacterium | reverse complement strand
CGCTCGCCGTGCCGATGATCGAGAGCCGCGGCATCACCCTGGTCGGCGTCGCCGTGAGTAACCTCGGCGACTGCCGCCAGCTCGCGCTGCCCTTCGACCCGCACAGCGACGCGCTCGACGCCGCGGTCGACGAGGTGCGCGACCGGTACGGGTCGGACGCACTCCTGCGTGCGGTGCTCCTCGGCCGCCGCCGCGGGCTCGTCATGCCGCTCCTGCCAGATTAGGCCGTGGCTTGCCAAGCGAACATATGTTCGCTTTCATCTACAGGATGCAGCTAGCGCTCGACGCGCTCGATCGGCTCGTGGACACGCTCGAGGAGCGAGGCCCGCTGTCGGCCGTAGCGGCGGCTCAGTCGCTGTTCGCCACGTCCGCCATCTCCGAAGGGCTCGCCCGGTCGCTCCTGGCCGAGGTCATCGCCGGCGACAGCCGGGTCCTCTGCGCGGGCGCGACCGTGTCGCTCGCCGGCACGCTCGACCCGGCGCTCGAGGAGGCCGAACTCGTTGTCTTCGACCTGGAGACGACCGGGCTGTCGGCCGCCCGCTGCCACATCTGCGAGATCGGCGCCGTCCGCGTCCGTGGACTCGAGCTCGTCGACTCGTTCCAGTCGCTCGTCAACCCAGGCGTCGCGCTTCCCGATCCCGTTGCCCGCCTCACCGGGCTGCGCGATCCGGAGCTCCGCCGAGCACCTCTCGTGACCACCGTCCTTCGCCGCTTCCTCGACTTCGCCGGGGACAGCCTGCTCGTCGCGCACAACGCCCGGTTCGACCAGCGCTTCCTCGAGCGGCAGCTCCTGTCCGTGCACGGCCGGCGCCTGTCCGAGCCGCCGCTCTGTACCGCGGCGCTCGCGCGCCGCCTGCTCGAGGGCCGTCTGCGCCGTGTCAGTCTCGCCTCGCTCGCCGAGTTCTTCGGCGTGTCGACCCAGCCGTGCCACCGCGCCCTGCCCGACGCGGAGGCGACAGCCGAGGTGCTGGTGCGCCTGATCGGGCTGGCCCAGGAAGTCGGGGCGAGACGGCTCTCGGACCTCCGAGCACTCGCCGCGCCGCGCAAGCGACGGGTCTACGACAAGCGCTCACTGGCTCGCGGGGCCCCGACGAGGCCGGGCGTCTACCTCTTCCACGACCGCCACGGCCACGTGCTCTACGTCGGCCGGGCCCGCGACCTACGCGCGCGCCTTCGTTCGTACTTCCGAAGCGACCGGCAGCGGCCGTCGGTCGAGGCGGCCTTGCTTGCGCTCGACCGGGTCGAGTGGCGCGTGCTCGGCTCGGAGCTCGAGGCGGCGCTCGAGGAGCTCCGGCTGATCCGCGAGCTCGCGCCGCCGGCCAACTCCCGAGGCCGCAGGAAGGAGCACGGCGTCTACCTCCGCCGCCGCGGTGACGACTTCGTCGTCTCGAAGACGCCGAGCTCCCTCGGGCCGATCGCGAGCCGCCGGCGAGCTTCCCTGGCGGCGCGGGCTCTTGCCTCGAGCACGCCCGAGGAGCTCGACGACCTGCTCCGCGATGGGCCGCTGCCCCGCCTGCGGGCACGGCTCGCCGACCTCGCCGACAGCCTCCGCTACGAGGAGGCAGCGCGGCTGCGGGACCGGATCGAGGCGCTCGAGCACGTCGTCGAGCGGCTGCGCCGCCTGGAGCGCCTGCGGCGCCTGGACGCGTGTCTCATCGCCCCCGCGGCAGAGCCCGGCTGGCAGAAGGCGTTCTTCGTGTGCGCCGGGCGGGTCTGCGCCAGTCGGGCGCTCCCGCCCGGAGCCGGCGCAACCCTCGAGATCAGAGCCGGGCTCGCGCTCAGTCGCGAGGCCCGCGACGGCACGGGCCACCCGCTGACAGCGGAGCAGGCCGAAGACCTCCTGCTCCTCGACGGCTTCATCCGCCGTCCACCGCCCGAGCTGGCCGTGCTGCCGCTCGACGAAGACCTGATCGCGGCGCATCTGGCGCGCACGCGGCTCCCGCGCGCGGCCTGAGCGTCAGTCGTCCTCGACCTCGTGCTCTGCGAGCCAGGCCTTCGCGACCCGCTTCTGGGCGCGCGTCAGCCACGCCTCGACGACCAGGTCGCGCAGCTCCTCGCGGTCGAGCCGCGCGAGATCCGGGATACGGAGAAGCACGGCGGGATAGCCCCGGAAATGCGGCGTCGTGAAGAAGACGCCGCGGTCGTCGGCGACCAGGAGCTCCTTCACGTCGAGGTCGGCGACGCGGAACATCAGGACGTCGGCGAGGCGCTCGCCGGTCTCGGGGTCGACGGCATCGGGCCTGCGCCCGCGATGGAAGCAGTAGAGCTTGCCGTGCACGTGGTACGCGGGCCGGCCGTCGTCGGAGACTTCCTTTGTCGTCTGCGGCATCGCCATCGCGAGCTCGTCGAGATCGGCCATCGTCGCCACGCGGGCAACTATGGCAGCCGCTGTCGGAGCGAAGAAAAGGGGTGCACGCCGCGGACGGCGCACACCCCTCGAAAGGTCAGCTGACCGTGATGACGTTCTTGGCCTCGGGCCCCTTCGAGCCTTCGGCAGCCTCGAACTCGACCTTCGCGCCCTCCGTGAGTGACTTGTAGCCGTCACCCGCGATCGCGCTGTGGTGGACGAACAGATCCTTGCCCGGCTCCTCGGGGGTGATGAACCCGTACCCCTTGGAGTCGTTGAACCATTTGACTGTTCCGGTTGCCATGAAAAAAACACCTCCTCTACCACTCATGAACGGTAGATGGAGGCGTTCCTCGCCAACCAGATACTCGCTCTGTGACAGCCACCGTAGCACGCCTCCGCGTGAATGGAGGGCCGGCGGCCCCTTGCCGACGCGAACGTTAGAGCCGCGGGCGGTTCCCGCCGTGGCGGCGCGCTCGGCGGGGTGAGATCTCGGGCTCCAGCACCGTTTCCTCGGCTCTCCGCCCCTCGCCGTCCTCCATGAGGTGGAACGACACCGCCAGGCCGGCGCAGCGTCCCTTCGGACGGGTGCCTCGCGCGAAGCCGGTGCCATGCACGTAGAGGCGCTCGCCCTCGTCCGTCGAGATGAAGCCGAAGTCCTTGTCCTCGTTGAACCAGAGCATCCTGCCGTGGTCGCGGCTCGGCGCCTCGATCTCGGAGCTGCTGCTAATCGACCGATTCATCGCCGTCCGCAGGCTTCGCGTTGCGCTCGGCCGCGGCCGCGTACTTCTTCTCCAGCTTGAGCGCGCGGCGCTCCTTGACCTTCTGCTCTCGCGCTCGCTTGGCCATGGTCTGCTGTCGCTTGGCGTTCGAACTCACACGCACTTCCCCTCTCTCGATGTGATGTGACTCGGTCCGGGCGTCTGCCGCTCGGAAAGCACCTCCAACGAAGGCGGAGGGCGCGGCGCGCCACCGGATTCGCAGTTAGACGCTCACAGCGTAGCCTTTTTGCCGCCGGAAGAGGGCCCACGCGAAGAACGCGCGGGCCGCCGCACGACGACGCCGCCGAGCCGCTCGGGCTTCTCGAGGGAGTAGCCCGGCTCGTGCTCGCCGAGCCACACCTCTGCGCCTCCGAGCCGCTGCGGGAAGCGATCGACGTACTCCCGACGGAGGGCCTCGTCCTGCGGGAGGACGAGGTACGTGACGATCACGTCCGAGCCGACACGTGAACGGGTGAGCCACCGAGAGCCGATCACATCCAGGACTCGCACACGCCCGCTGCGGATCAGCCTGCTGTGCTCGAGCGGGTAGTTGTAGACGATGCGCAGCGGGCGCGGATGCTCGTCGACCGAGTCGAAGAGCTTCTGCATGACGCCGTCGAAGACGTCTTCCGTGAACGGGCAGTAGAGGTATGCGACCATCAAGTCGGGCGGCACCTCCCACTCGATCGCATCGGCGCTCACGAGCTCGACCTCCTGGGCCTTCAGCCGGTGCCGGTTCCGGCGAACGTTCTCTCGTGCGCGGGCCGTCATCTCTTCGGACAGCTCCACGCCGATCACGCGGCGAAACGGCATTGACGCGGCGACGAGCACGGCCCGTCCGAGCCCGGAGCCGTAGTCGACGAAGACGTCATCCGGCCCGACGCCGAGCCGCCCGAGCGCGCGCCGCAGTCCGAGCCAATCCGATGGGTCGTGCCAGACCCGGTGCTCGGGCTCGAGGCCGAGGTCCTCGAGATAGACGAACTCCGCAGTCCGCACGCCGTACCGGGCCTCGAGCACGCGCTCCGCCAGGCGCCCGGCCCGACGGACGAGCGCGCCGGCCGCCCTTCGCGGGAAGCCGGCCGTCGGGTCCGGGCTGCTCTTGCCCATCGCGCGCTCCTAGCCTAGGTAGACGCGGTACGTCACGGGCTGAGCCGGAAGGGCGGATAGCGGTCGGTGACCAGGACGAAGGCATACGCCGAGACGCGATTGCTCCAGCGCAGCACGCCGAGCACGAAATCGAACAGGCCGCGGGGATAGCGCCCCGTGAAGAGGATCGCGAACCAGGCGACGACGACGACGAAGAACGCCGCGATCCCGAGGAACAGGAGCACGATGTAGTGCGGGATCGCGAGCAGCCACTTCACGAGCGGCAACCACCGGTTGAGCTCTTGCTTCGCATCCGGGTAGGGGAACTCGAGCGTCACCGACTGGCGCTCGTCGGTCGACGGATACCGATCGTCCATCAGCGCCAGGTAGGCGCCGATCCGGTTCTCAAGCCGCATGAGCTCGAGGTTCCAGTCGTACCACCAGCGCGGGTACTTCTGGCGGAAGACGATCATCAGGACCGTCGGCAGGAACACGAGGCCGGCTGCGAGCGCGAACTGGCTGCCCGGGCCCCAGCCGTAGGGCCCCTCGAGCAGCGCGGCGATGACGAAGATAGGAATCGCGAAGAAGATCCGAAGCCCGGTCGACAACCGGTTGAGGTCACGGTCCGGGTACTCGACATCGAACTCGACCGGATACGGCGCTTCGCCAGTGGTCTGGCTGCCTGACTCCATCTCGAACCTCCTCCCGGGCCTCGCGGCCCGCTGACGGGATTGCCGAGCGGAAGCTAGACGTTGCGGCGCCCTTCAGCTCGAGCGTCGTGCTCACGAGGCGACCTCGCGGCGGGCCGAGGCGCTGCCGTTCGAGCTCACGCTGCCCGGCGACGCACCGCCGAACCTGAAGGCCGAGCACTCCGGGCTCTGCTGGGAGCTGGCCGTCCGGTCGGACGAGCGCGGACTCGACACCTCCCTCAGCCGACGGCTGGCCGTTCGGTGAGACTGCCGCGCGCAATGGCGGACCCGCGCCACGAGCAATACGCCCGCCTCCTCGTCGAAACCTGCATCGACGTGCAGCCGGGCTGGCAGGTGATCGTCCATGCCGGAGCCCTCGCGCGACCGCTCGTCGAGGAGGTCGCGCGGGCGATCGGGCGCCGCGGCGCGTATCCGCTCGAGCGCCTGAGCCTCGACGGCGAGACCGTGAACGTGGCCTGGATCCAAGAGGTTCCCGAGGACGTGCTGAGCCGTCCCGCGGCAATCCGCGTCCACGAACTCGAAACGGCGGACGCGCTCATCGCGATCCAGGCTCCTGAGAATACGAGGGAGCTCGCCGGCGTCCCGGTCGAGCGGCTGAGCATCCTGCAGACCACCTACCGCCCGGCCATGGAGCGGATGTACACGGCCGAGCTGCCGACGGTCGGCTGCCAGTACCCGACGCCGGCTCTCGCGCAGGAGGCAGGCATGTCGTTGCGCGACTTCGAGGACTTCCTCTACGGCGCGTGCCTGCTGGACTGGGACGCCGAGCGTGAACGGATGAGCCGCTACGCCGCCCGGTTCGACGAGGCGGAGGAGGTGCGCGTCGTCGGTGCCGAGACCGACCTCACGGTCAGCCTCGCCGGGCGTACGGGCAAGATCGACGCCGGGGGCGCGAACGTCCCGGGAGGGGAGTTCTACTACTCGCCCCTCGAGGACTCGGCCGAGGGGACGATCGCGTTCCTGGAGTACCCCGCTGTCCGCACAGGCCGCGAGATGACGGGAATCCGGCTGCGCTTCGAGGGCGGCCTCGTCGTCGACGCCTCGGCGGACACGAACGAGGACTTCCTGCTCGAGACACTGGACAGCGACGAAGGTGCACGACGGCTAGGCGAGCTCGGGATCGGCTGCAACCCGGGCATCACGCGGCACATGAAGAACACGCTCTTCGACGAGAAAATCGACGGCACCATGCACCTCGCTCTGGGCAACGGCCTGCCCGAGGTCGGCGGCACGAACGTCAGCCAGATCCACTGGGACATCGTCAAGGACCTCCACGACGGCGGCCGGATCGAGCTGGACGGCGAGCTCGTCCAGGAGAACGGCACGTGGCGGATCTGACGCCCGGCTGAGACAACGACTGACACCGAACGAGTGATGGCCGGGGGCACGCGGGCGGCCGATTCGTGGTCCCATGAGACTCCTCCTCGTCCTATTCGGCGCCGGTGCGCTCTTCCTCACCTTCCAGGGCTGGAACGGCGAGTCGCCGGCATCGAGCATCCGCGAGGTCGGCAAGCTGCTCGAGCAGGCGAGCAACCCGCACCCGAAAGGACGCTGGGTCGACGACATGAGGGCCGCCTGCGCACAGCGTGAGCAGCGCCTGGCGACGCTCGTCAGACCGGGCGGCGCCGATCCCGCACCGCTTGCGCGCTACTCCGCGCGTGTCCTCGCGGTTCACCGCGCGTATGCGCGGCGCGTCACGAAGGTGCGGGCGCCGAAGCGCTACAAGGCGGAGCTCGCCCAGATCCGGCAGTTCAACGCCACGCAGGAGCAGGTTCTGCTGCGCGTCACGATCGCGGCGCGCAGACGCGACCTGCAGGCCGCGGCGCAAGAGGCGATGGCGCTACGCGAGCTCGCGGGGCGCGCGAATGCGGTCTTCGTTCGGCTCGGCCTGAACGGATGCGCGTTCCACGCGTCCGGAATGCCGCTTTAGACCGTCAGCGCCTCGCCGCCGGCCGCTTGCCGCGGCTGACTACGAGGTTGACTCGCGTCCCGACGCGCAGGCGCCGTCCCGCCCGAGGCCTCTGCGCCACGACGAGCCCGCGCCGAAGCCGGCGTGAGTAGGCCTGGCGGACACGTCCGACGCGACAGCGACTGAGGACCAGCGCGCGTCTCGCCAAGCGGAGCCGCTTTCCGACGAGCCTCGGCACGACGCACGCAGGAGGCCGTCGAGTCGCAGCGGGCGGAGGTGGTGCCACCGGAGGCGGAGGTGCAGGCGGGGGCGGCGGCGGGCCCGGCGGCGGCGGCGGGGGCGGAGGGGGCGGCAGCGGCGGCCCGAACGCCGAGCCCACCATCCATGGAGCGAGCGGTGTCGCGTCGCCGGCTCGATACTCGAACGTCCCTCGCAGCGCGGGAGTTCCGCCTTCGCAGTGCTGGATGAACGAAACGCTGAAGCCGCGCAGGTTCCCTTCCGGCCACCAGTTCGCCGAGTTGACGGTGAACTCACCTGTGAGCGTGTTGCAGCCGCGCCCGTTGCCGGTGACCGAGAGTCCCGGTCCGTCGCCGTTGAACGGGTACCGAGTCGCGTTCGGGTACCTGCCGGGCGCGAGAATGTCGCCTCGGCCGGGGACGAAGTCCGCCGACCACCAGCTGCCGTCCGCTCCGTCCACGCCGAAGCCGACGCCCTGGCGGCTGCCGCCGGCGACGATCAGCGCGTCGGCCACCGTGTACGACCACGGTCTGCCCTGGCCGATGTAGTCGCCCGGGTCGCTCGTCATGCTGACCCGCGTGCTGCCGCCGTAGGCGAAGCCCTGGAGCGCGATGTCGCGCGGCCCGGTCGGGCCGTTGATGCGGAGCGTCGACAGACGCGTTCCGGCGGCCGACGGGACGAAACGCACCCACACCTGACACGACTGGCCGGGCGCGAGCGTCCGCCCGCTGCAGTCTTCGGTGCGGATGAGGAAGTGCGAAGCGTCGCCGCCCACGATCGACGGCGAGGTGATCGAGACCGGGGCGTCGAACGCGACGAGCGTGACCGGGACGACGGTCGACGGCCGGCCGGCGTCCGTCGCGGGCCACCGCACCGTCCCCGGCGTGACGAGTGCCGGGTCGGCCGAGGGAGGCTCGCCGACCTTGACCTCGCCGTAGAGCGCCGCCGTTCCGCCCTCGCAGTGCTGTTCGTAGACCGCCCAGAAGCGCGTTACGGCCCCACCGGCGTCGGTCGCGATGTCCTTCACCTCGAACAGGCCCGAGATCGTGTTGCACCCGCGGCCGGAGCCGCCGATGTCGATGCCGGGACGTCCTGCCTCCCGAAACGGGGCGCGCTGCGCGCCGACGTAGTACCCCGGCACGAGCGCGAAGCCCGGAGGCGCCGCGAAGTCGAAGTCGAAGTAGTCGCCCGACGTCCCGCCGGACACGCGGACGGTCACATAGCCGGCATTGCCGCCGAGGGCGATGCTCGAGTTCCCGGCATGGAAGATGCGCGGTGTCCCGCCCCCGACCCAGTCGCCGGGATCGCTGAGCATCACGACTGCGTGCGTCGGCGACGCGTGGGCCGTCGCCGGCACGACCGCCGCCGCGAGCGCCGTCGCCGCGAGAAGCACGACGACGGCCCGCAGCTGCCCTGCTCGGGACACGCAATCGGCGCGCGCCACCATGCGCGGAAAATTACTACCGGCGAAGCACGTGGCGCGAACTATCCGAGGGCTAGCCGGTTGCCGCGGTGTCGCGAAGGGCCGGCGTGCAGGTCGAGCGCCCGCGCTTCTCGAGGTACTGCGGGTGGTAGTCCTCAGCCTCGTAGAACGACTGTGCGGGCTCGACCTGCGTCACGATCGGCTTCGCGTAGCGCGACTGCTCGTGCGCCTTGGACCGCAGCGCGGCCTCGCGCTGCTCCTCGTCGTGGAAGAAGATCGCCGAGCGGTACTGGTCGCCGATGTCCCAACCCTGTCGGTTCAGCTGCGTGGGATCGTGCTTCGCCCAGAACGTGTCGAGCAGCTGGTCGTACGCGACGCGGTCCGGGTCGTAGGTGACCTCGACGACCTCGGCGTGGCCTGTCGCGTGCGAGCAGACGTCCTCGTACGTCGGGTTGTCCGTGTGCCCGCCCGAGTAACCGACGCGGGTCGCGGTGACTCCGTCGAGCTGCCTGAACGCTGCCTCGACGCCCCAGAAGCAGCCGGCGCCGAAGGTGGCCTTGTTCTCCACTACTCCTCCTCCAGTTCGAGAGCGGCCGAGTTGATGCAGTAGCGCTGGCCCGTCGGCCGCGGGCCGTCGGGAAAGACGTGTCCGAGGTGCCCGCCGCAGTTCGCGCACGTGACCTCGGTGCGCACCATCCCGTAGGTCGTGTCGACGTCCTCGTCGATCGCGTCCTCGGCCGCCGGCGCGTAGAACGCGGGCCAGCCGCAGCCCGAGTCGTACTTCGTCTCGGAGCTGAAGAGCTCGGCACCGCACCCCGCACACCGGTACGTGCCCTCGTCGAAGACGTGGTCGTACTCGCCGGTGAACGGGCGCTCCGTGCCCTTCTCGCGCAGCACGTGGTACTGCTCGGGCGTCAGCTCGGCCCGCCACTCGGCGTCGGTCTTCTGAACCTTGGTCATCTGCCTCCTTTTACCTGTTCGTCTCTTGGAACGACGCCTGCGGCAAGGGTGTTCCCGCGTTCGGCGACCCGTTACCTACTTCCGGTCGATCACGTGCGTCTTGCTGAGGTCGACCGCGATCGAGAAGAGAAGCGCGCCGGCCCAGAAGTTGACCGGGTTGAACGTCAGCCCCTCCTCGTCGCCGATCAGGTTGGCGATGAGCCAGACCACGAACCAGAGCAACGTCATCTTGCACCTCCTTGTGCGCATTGGACCAGCACGAAGGGCGGCCGGAGCCGCCCTTCGCCTTCCGAGCGGAGTCGCCGCTCAGTTCGTTGCGGTCGCCGGCCTGGCGGGCTGCGCTGCAGCAGCCTCCTCCTTCCGGCGAAGCGCGCCTCCCAGCGTGAGGATCAGGAACCCGATCCCGGTCAGCAGGAGAGCGATGCCCATGACGATCCCGAAGACGCCGACTCGCTCGCCGAAATAGGCCACGTTGAGGGCCGTGGAGAGCGCCGTCTCGGTCACCCAGATGTTCCGGGCCTCGTTCGCGACCGGCTGCCCCGTCTTCGGATCCTTGGCTGCCTGAGCCTCGTCCGAGGTCGGGTTGCCGTTCTTGTCGATGAAGCGGCCCATCTGCGCGTACGTCTGTCCTTCGGTGGCCTCGAGGGCGTGCGTCCGCATCATCTGAGCGAACTCGCGCGCCTG
>JBKPFD010000331.1:0-8403 GCA_046729155.1 Actinomycetota bacterium | reverse complement strand
CGCCGGAGCAGCGCGTGCTGCTCCTCGGGCGGAGTCCCGAGGCCGATCAACTGGTCCGCGCGGTCGGGCCGGAACTGCACGACCGGCCGCTCGGGCAGGTCGCCCTGGACGTCCGTGTGACCGACCCAGCGTGCGCCGGCGAGCTCGACGATCAGCTGTGTCGCGAGCACGGCCGCAGGCTCGGCGAGGTACGGGTCGACGCCCTTCTCCCAGCGGTTCGAGCCCTCCGTCCGCAGGCGCAGTCGCTCGGAGCTGCGGAAGATCCCGGTCGGCTCGAAGTTTGCCGCCTCGAGCAGCACCTCCGTCGTCTCGTCCCCGATCTCGGTCTCTTCGCCGCCCATGATCCCGGCGAGCGCGACCGAGCGCTCAGCGTCCGCGATCATCAGGTCGTCCGGTGTCAAATCGCGCTCGACGCCGTCGAGGGTGCGCAGCTTCTCCCCCGGCCTTGCGCGGCGAACGATGATCCGACCGCCGCTGAGATCCGCGAAGTCGAACGCGTGCAGCGGGTTGCCGAGCGCGAGCATCGCGAAGTTCGTCGCGTCCACGACGTTCGAGATCGGGCGCATGCCCGCCGCGAGCAGCCGCGCCTTCAGCCAGATGGGCGATTGGCCGATCTGAACGTCGCGGAAGAGCCGCCCGATGTAGCGCGGCGCGCCGACGAGGTCCTCGATCTGGACGTCGACCGGCTCGTCGCCGGACCGCTCGGGGTCCCTCCCCGGCGGCGGGGCGAGCTCGAGGTCGTAGATCGCCGCCACCTCGCGGGCGATGCCGTAGACGGACAGCAGGTCCGGCCGGTTGCCCGTCGCCTCGACGAGCAGCACGTCGTCGGCGATCGGCAGAACGTCCGACAGCGGCGTCCCCGGTTCCCACCCCTCGTCGAGCACCATGATCCCGCTGTGGTCGGGGCCGAGCTCGACCTCGTCCTCGGCGAGGATCATCCCGTTCGAGAGCTCGCCGCGAACCTTCCGCCGCTCGAGCTCCATGCCCCCGGGCAGGACGGCACCGGGCAACGCGACGGCGACGGTCGCGCCCGGGCCGAAGTTCCAGGCGCCGCACACGATCTGCAGCGGCTCGCCCTCGCCTACGTCGACGCGGCAGAGCTGGAGGCGGTCGGCGTTCGGGTGCTTGACGGCCGCGACCACGCGGCCCACGCGGTAGCGACCGAGGTTGCCGTCGCGGTCGGGCACGCCGCGGCGCGCGATGCCCTCGACCGCGGCCGAGGAGACCGATAGCCGCGTGGCGAGGTCTTCGAGCGGCATCTCGATCGGGACGTAGTCGCGAAGCCAGCTGATCGGAACGCGCATCAGAATTGCCTCAGGGCTCGCAGGTCGCCCTCCCACAGCACGCGGATGTCCGGGATGTCGTGCCGAAGCTGCGCCGCCCGCTCGAGCCCGCACCCGAACGCGAAGCCGGTCCATTCCTCGGGGTCGAGCCCGACGTTCTCGAACACGCGCGGGTCGACCATGCCGGCGCCGCCCATCTCGATCCAGCCGGAGTACTTGCACGTGCGGCAGCCCTCGCCGCCGCAGATACCGCACGAAACGTCCGGCTCGATCGACGGCTCCGTGAACGGGAAGAAGTGCGTGCGGAAGCGGACGCGCCGGTCGCGGCCGTACAGGCGGCGCATCACGTGCAGGAGCGTCCCCTTCAGGTCGGCGAGCGTCAGGCCGCGGTCGACGGCGAGGCCCTCGAACTGGTGGAAGATCGGGTAGCGCGTGGCCGTGATCGCGTCGCGGCGGTAGACGCGCCCGATCGAGACCATGTAGATCGGCGGCTCCTTCTCCTCGAGGACGTGGATCTGAGACGGCGAGGTCTCCGTGCGCAGGACGTGCTCGTCGTCGAAGAAGAACGTGTCCCGGTGCGACCGGCTGGGATGCGTCGGCGCGAACGCGAGCTTGTCGAAGTTGTACTCGACCGTCTCCACCTCGCGGTCGTCCCGGATCTCGTAGCCGAGCCCGAGGAACGCGTCCTCGACGATTCGTCGCACCTGCGTGATCGGATGCAGGGCGCCGAGCGGCAGGTGCTCGCCTGGGAGTGTGACGTCGACGACGTCCTCGGTCAGCGCGCGGTCGAGCTCCGCCCGCTCGAGCGCGGTCTGGCGGTCGGTGACCGCAGTCTCGATCGCCTCGCGCGCCGCGTTCAGGGCCATGCCCGTGTCCCGGTCTCGGACCTCGCGAAGCGCCTGCTTGAGCTCGCTCTTGCGGCCGAGGTAACGGATGCGGAGCTCATCGAGCTCGTCCGGCGTCGGCGCGGCCTCGATCGCGCTCAGGGCCTCGCTCTGGAGCGCTTCCGCGTCCACGCGCGCGACTGTATCGCGTGGCTCAGCCATCGACTCGGCCCCGGCTGATCGACGAGGAACGGCTGCGAGCTAGCGCCGGTCCCCGGCGAGCCGGGGCCCGGTAAAGAAAGAACGTGCGCGCGTCGCAGCCATTGGACACACGATAGCGCGAGAATGCGCCGGTGAGCGAATACGACCCGTTCGCTGAGAACTACGACGACTGGGCCGAGGGCATGACCGAAGACGTCCCGTTCTACACCGAGCTGGCACGCGAGGCCGACGGGCCGATCGTCGAGCTGGCCGTCGGTACCGGTCGGGTCGCGATCCCGGTCGCGCAGGAGACGGGCAAGCGCGTGCTCGGCTTCGACCTCTCGCCCGCGATGCTCGACATCGCGCGGGAGCGGGTCGCAGAGGCCGGCGTCGATGTCGAGCTGCAGCAGCAGGACATGCGCGAGTTCGCGCTCGACGAGCCGGCGGCCCTCGTCTACTGCCCTTTCCGCGCGCTGCTGCACATGTCCACCTGGCCCGACCGGCGTCGCGTCTTCGAGCGCGTCTCCGCGGCGCTGAAGCCGGGCGGGCGCTTCGCCTGGAACGCGTTCGTCTTCGATCCCTTCCTCGCCGCCGGCTTCGCCGGGCGACTGCGCCCGCGTCCGAACGTCCCGATCTGGGAGTTCGTCGAGTACGACCCCACCGACGCGCGCATCGACATCAGGGCGTGGATCGGCCAGCCGGGTCTCAACGAGCGGACGCTGAAGCTGTGGTGGGTGAACCGCTCCGAGTGGGAAGGGCTGATCGACGTCGCGGGGCTCGAGGTGGAGGCGCTGTACGGCTGGTTCGACCGGCGGCCGTTCGACGACGAGAGCCGCGAGTTCGTCTGGATCGCCCGCAAGCCCGCGTGACGCCGCGCGCGATGACGTGTCCCGGAAAGCCAGCGCCCCCTGCCACCCACCCGGGTGGGGGGTCCTCCGCACGCCACCACGCCGTTCAGGCTACCCCCGAACGGCGCACGCGACTGTGACGAAAGCGGGCCGAATGCGCGTCTCGCCCTCGAGCCCGTACGACCTGATCGCCGACCTCTACGACCCCTGGAGCCGGAGCGTGACCGAGGACGTCGGCTTCTACGTCGCCGAGGCGCGGAAGGCCGGCGGCCCGGTCGTCGAGCTCGGCGTCGGCACCGGCCGCATCGCGATCCCGATCGCCGAGAAGGGCGTGCAAGTGATCGGCGTCGACTCGTCGGCCGAGATGCTCGCCGCCTGCCGCCGCCGCGCGCTCGCTGCGGGCGTCGAGGACCGCGTCGACCTCCGACTCGGCGATCTGCGCGAGCCGCCGGTAACCGCGCTCGACGGGCCCGAAGCCGTCCTTTGCCCGTTCCGCTCCTATCTGCACCTCCGCGACGACGGTGCTCGCCGGCAGGCGCTCCGGGCCGTGCATGCCCTGCTCCCGACGGACGGACGCCTCGTCTTCGACGTCTTCGAGCCGAAGCCCGACGACATCGCCGACACGCACGGCCGCTGGCTCGAACGCGAGCCCGGAATCTTCGAACGCGCCGACTGGGACGAGGAGGCGCGCACGCTCACGCTGTCCGTCCGTGACGACGCGGCTCAGGCGACGATGCAGCTCGCGTGGGTCTCGGCAGCCGAGTGGCAGCAGTTGCTCGAAGAGACCGGCTTCGAGGTCGAGGCCTGCTACGGCTGGTTCGACCGCAGCCCGTACGACGGCGGCGAGGACATGATCTTCGTCGCGACTCGGCCTAGCTGATCGAGCCATCTTGCGACGCGGCGGCGCCGCGGACACGATAGGAGGACGAAGATGGCGAAGAAGAAACGGACTGATGCCGAGCGTCGCGCATACCACCGCGAGCTCGACGAAAGCGCCGAACGCACGATCAGGAAGCTTCAGGAGCGAATCGCCTACCACAGGGCAAAGCTCGCGGAAGAGCGCGCCCCGAAGGACTCGGCCTAGAGCAGCTGGATCTCGTCGCCGACGGCGACTTCGCCCGTCTCGACGACACGCGCGAGCATTCCGCGCTTCCCGTCCAGCTCCGCGCGCAGGCCCTGCCGCAGCTCGTCCATCCGGTGGCACGGGTCGCAGACCATCGTCACCTCGAACACGGCCTCGCCCGCGCGCAGCCGCTGGCCGATCGGCCACGCCTGCACGTCCGCCCCGTCGACCGTGAAGTTCTCCCGGATCGCGCCCGGCGGCACGCCGACCGAATCGAGGTGATCGCGCGAGGCGAACAGGACCTCGCGCTTCGGCGGGTTGCCGTGGGCGCACCCCTCGAGCCCCTGGCCGGCGATCGCCGTGCGCCGCTCGTGCCCGTCCATCCGCGCGCTCTTGCGCGCCGGGGAGGTCCATATGCCCGAGATCGTGGCCACGCCGAGACTCTAGCTTCGGCGCCGGTGCTCGTAGAGCGCGACCGTCCCGGCCGCGGCGACGTTCAGCGATTCGGAGCTCGGCGCGACGTGAATCGTCGCGACGTCGTCGCACGCGGCGACCACGTCCTCTGGCAGCCCCTCGCGCTCCGCGCCGAGGACATACGTGACCGGCACACCCGGTTCGAGGCGCGCCAGGGGTGTGCCGCCCTCGGGCACGAGAGCGACGCGCCGCCCAGAGACCTCGTCGAACGCCGCCGTCGGCACGCGGAACACCGCCCCGGCTGATGCGCGCAGCGCCTTCGGCCCCGTCATGTCCGCGCAACCGGGCGACAGCGCAAGCGAGGCGCCGAACGCATCGGCGCTGCGGAGCAGAGTGCCCACGTTCCCGGGATCGCCCACGTGCCAGAGCGAGAGCGACAGAGGCTCGACCCCGCGCGGCAGCGCTTCGCGCCGGTAGATCCCCACCACCCGCGGCGGATACCCGAGCGTGGACACGCCCGCGAGCAGCTCCGGCTCGACGTCCTCGCCTGCCCGCAGTAGCTCGACCGGCTCCACGCCTGCGTCGTCGGCCGCCTGCACGAGGTCCTCGCCCTCGACGACGAAGAGCCCCTCCTTCTCCCGTTGCCGCCGGGAGTGCAGCAACCGCCGCACGAGCCGCAGCGTCGGGTTGGAAGCCGACGTGATCACAGCCACCAGTCCAGCCAGGCTCCGTGGTAGTCCGCCTCGCCGGCGAACTCGCGCTCCGCGCCGGGGTAGTAGACGATCCGGAGCCCCCAGTGCTTGTCGCCGGTGCGACCGCGGCCGGTGGCCACGAAGGCGAGATTGCCGCTGGCCCCGGCCTCGTCGATTGCCGACCGGACGCGTTCGATCCCTTCCTCGGGGAGATAGCCGAGCGTGGCGGTCTCGAAGACGAGCGTGAGCGCCTCGCTCCGCCGCGCCGCGAGCACGCCCGGCAGCTCTTTCGCGATGTCGCCCCGCATCAGCTCGGGCGGATCTGCCCTAAGCGACTCGATCGCGCGGTCGAGCCGCTCCAGCCGCTCAGTCTGCCCCGCCCAGACGAAGCACTTGAGCAGGCGAGCGCCCTCGTCGGTCGTCACGTCAATCGGATTTCGGTCGACCCCGATGCGATCCCGCACACGCGGCTGAAGCGCGAGCAGATCGCCGGGCACGGGCTTCTTCTCCTCGGCCGACAACGTCAGGCGAGCGTCCCCTCCACCCCACTCCCCGGCCTCGTAGACGTACCGGTAGCGATCCCAGACGAGGTTCAATCCCGCGCTCGAGCCGAGCTCGACGAGGTCAACCTCTCTAGCGCCGGTGCGCTGCGCGACACGCAGGAACAACGGCAACAACACCCACGACCGCTGCACCTCGTTCGTCTGCACGCCCTGCGAAGCCACGAACTCGGTCAGGAACACGCGGTGCTCCTCGAGCGGGTCGTCCCAGGACGCCTCGCCGGCGAGGACGAGGTAGTGCAGACCCCCGAGGAGCCGCAACGGCTGCTCCCAGTTCATCTCGGGACCGACGATCTCGCCCGCTATGGGGTCGGTGGCGAAGCGGCGGCACAGTTCCGCATACAGCGGCGACCGCGGCTCACAGTGCTCGGCCTGCGCCTCGAAGACCTCGCGCTGCGAGGCTAATTCAGTCTTGCTTGGCAGTGGCCGGCTCGAGCGCGGCCTTCGCCTGCTCGGCGATCTTGCCGAACGCCGCCGGGTCGGAGACGGCGAGATCGGCCAGCACCTTGCGGTCGAGCTCGATCCCCGCCTTTCGCAACCCGGAGACGAACTGGTTGTACGAGAGCCCTTCCGCGCGGGCGGCTGCGTTGATGCGCATGATCCACAGCCGGCGCATCGTCCGCTTCCGCGCCTTGCGGTCGCGGTACGCGTAGACGAGCGAATGCTCGACCTGCTCCTTCGCGACGCGGTAGCGCGCGTGCCGCGACCCGAAGTAGCCCTTCGCCTGGTCGAGGACCTTGCGCCGCTTCTTGCGGGCGGCGACCGAGCGCTTCACGCGCGGCATCAGCGACCACCCCCGAGCAGGCGCTTGACCTCGCGCCGATCCGAGGCATGCACGTCCTGATCCTGGCGGAACCTACGCTTGCGCTTCGCGGACTTCTTGCTCAGCAGGTGGGCTTTCATCGCCCTCCTGCGCAGCAGCTTGCCGGCCGCCGTCACCTTGAACCGCTTCTTCGTCGCCTTGTGCGTCTTCTGCTTGGGCATCTTTCGCAACTCCTGCGTTCTTCGTCGGGCCGAGCACCATGACCATGTTGCGCCCGTCGAGGAGCGGCGGGGACTCGATCTGCCCGAGCTCCTGCACGTCTTCCGCGAGCCGCATCAGCAGGTCTCGGCCCCGCTCCGGATGCGTCGTCTCGCGGCCCCGGAACATGATCGTCACCTTGACCTTCGCGCGCTGGTTGAGGAAGCGCACGACGTGGCCCTTCTTCGTCTCGTAGTCGTGAACGCCGATCTTCGGCCTGAGCTTGATCTCCTTGACGTTGACGGAGACCTGGTGCTTGCGGGCGAGCTTCGCCTTCTGCTCCTGCTCGTAGCGGTACTTCCCGTAGTCCATGACCCGGGCGACCGGGGGATCCGCCTGCGCGGCGACCTCGACGAGATCGAGGTTCTTGCCGTACGCGTACTCCCTGGCCTCGTTCGTCGGTTTGACACCGATCTGGCTTCCGTCCTCGTCGACGAGCCGCACCTGCGGGGCGCGGATGTCTTCGTTGATCCGAGCCTGCGGGATCACAGGCCGGACGGGCTCGAATCGCCGCCGTGGCCTCAAAGGCGCTTCACCAAGCTGTCAGCTTCCTCCTTCTCGAAACGACAAGACCGCTGCAAGGCAGCGGCCCGTTTTCTCTTCAACCTCACTCGGTTGAACCTCCGACGGGCTCGTGGCCCCGGAGGTGAGGAACGGTTTCGCCCCTGCTTCGCAGAGTCACACCTTAGCAACCGATTCGCGCAGTTCGGAGAGCAGTTCATCGAGGGACTTCGTCGACTGCTCGCCGCCATGCTCGCGAACGGCGAGCGCTTCCTCGGACTCGCGGTCGCCCCAGACGACGACGTACGGAATCTTGTCGACCTCGGCGTTGCGGATCCGCTTCCCGACCGTCTCGTCGGACTCGTCGACCTCGACTCTGAACTCGCCCAGCTTCTCGGCCAGCGCCTGCGCCGCGGCCCGGTGATCGGCGCCGACCGGGATCACGCGCACCTGCACCGGCGCGATCCAGAACGGAAACGCGCCCGCGAAGTGCTCAATGAGGATGCCGATAAAGCGCTCGAACGAGCCGTAGAGCGCCCGGTGGACGACGTAGAGGTCGTGCTCGGCGTTGTCGGGGCCGACGTACTTGAGCCCGAAGCGCGACGGCATCTGTGAGTCGAGCTGAATCGTCCCCATCTGCCACCTCCGCCCGAGCGCGTCCTCCATGTGCAGGTCGATCTTGGGGCCGTAGAAGGTGCCCTCGCCGGGGTCCTCCTCGAACTCGATGCCCCTCGCCTCCAGCGCGGCGGCCAGCGCGGACTCGGCGTGATCCCACATGGCGTCGTCGCCGAGGCGCTTCTCCGGCCGGGTCGAGAGGCGCGGCTCGGGCTGGAAGCCGAACGCCTCGTAGATGAAGTAGCCGAAGTCGAGGCAGCGGACGACCTCCTCCTGGATCTGGTCCTCGGTGCAGAAGACGTGGCCGTCGTCCTGGGTGATGTGACGCACCCGCAGCAGCCCGTGCAGCGTCCCGCTCGGCTCGTGGCGGTGGACCAGGCC
>JBKPFD010000330.1:0-1769 GCA_046729155.1 Actinomycetota bacterium | reverse complement strand
GTCGCCGCCGTGCGAGCCCATCGGCACCCGCGACATCATCTCCACGCCCGCGGAGACGTCGAGGTCGAGCTGGCCCGACCAGATTGCGGCCGCCGCGTTGAAGTTCGTCTGCATCGAGGAGCCGCACTGGCGGTCGACCGTCGTCCCGGCGACCGTCTCCGGCCAGCCGGCGACCATCGGCACCATCCGCCCGATGTTCCAGCCCTGCTCGCCGATCTGAGTCACGCAGCCGAGCTGAACGTCCTCGATCCCGCCCGGATCGACGTCGTGTCGCTCGACGAGGGCGTTCAGGACCTGAGCGGCGAGCTCGTCGCCGCGGATCGACGAGAGCGTCCCGTTCTTGCGGCCGATCGGCGACCGGACGGCGTCGACGATCAGCGCATCGGACTCCCAGCTAGGCATCGACTACAGAGTAGAGGCGCCAGGCACCTACACCTGTGAGCTCGTGCTCGCCGCGGTCCTGGAACTGGATTCCCGACCCTGCGACGAGGTCGCGCACGGTGCTCGAAACCAGCACTTCCTGCGGGCCGGCCGCCGCCGCCACCCGGGCGCCGGTATGCACCGCGATGCCGCCGATCTTCCGCTGCATCACCTGGCACTCGCCGGTGTGCAGGCCGGCACGGACATCGATCCCGAGGTCTCGCATGCTGTTGCGAATGGCCCAGGCCGCACGCACCGCGCGCGCTGGTCCATCGAAACTCGCGAAGAATCCGTCGCCGGCCGTGTCGACCTCGATGCCCCGGTAGCGCTCGAGCTCTCTGCGTACGCGACCATGGTGCTCGTCGAGAAGGCCGCGCCAGCGCCGATCCCCGAGCCTGGTCGCATGATCCGTCGAGCCGACGATGTCCGTGAAGAGGACGGTCGCGAGCACTCGATCGGGCTCAGGGCCCCGCCGCACTCCGGTCAGGAACTCTTCGATCTCGTCGACGATCGCGTCCGTGTCGCCCGCCCAGAGCGTGTGGGCGTCCCCGGCCAGCTCGACGTACATCGCGCCCGGAATCCGACCGGCGATCCAGCGCCCCTCCTCGACCTTCACGTCCAGATCGTCCCGGCGATGGAGCACGAGTGTCGGCGCCTGGATCGACGGCAGCACGTTGCGCACGTCGATCTCCGTATTCATGCGCATCAGCGCAACCCCGGCGCCCGGGCTTGCGCTACGACGGAAGTACGTGGCGAGGCGGCGCTTGAAGGCGTCGCCCTCGCTCGGCGCCAGCTGGTCGAGATCCATCTTCTCGGCCCAGTTTCGTTCGAGCACGTCGATCTCATGGCGGCGCGCCTCGGGTGTCGGAGCCCAGGGATAGTCCTCACTCCAGATCCGCTTCGCGAAGACGCCGTAAAGGACGAGCGCGGTGACTCGCTCCGGGTACGTGGCGGCGAAGAGGACGCTCATGAGCCCGCCTTCCGAGAAGCCGAACACGGCAGTGCGTTGGGAGCCCACAGCGTCGAGCACGGCCCGCACGTCGTCCATCCGCTCCTCGAGCGTCGGCAGCCGATCGAGGGAGACAGGGTCGGAGAGGCCCGTCCCCCGCTTGTCGAACAGGATCAGCCGCGAGAAGCGAAGCAGTCGTTCGAGGACGTGAGCATGTGCCGGCTCCTCCCACATCAGCTCGACGTTCGAGATCCAGCCGGGGACGTAGATGAGATCGAACGGCCCCTCCCCGAGGACCTGGTAGGCGATGTTCAGATCGCCGCTCTTGGCGTAGCGCGTCTCAGGCGTTGCGGACCGCAAAGAGCCTCCACTCTCCCGGAACGCCCTTCAGCTCATGCGT
>JBKPFD010000329.1:0-5631 GCA_046729155.1 Actinomycetota bacterium | reverse complement strand
GCCTGGAGCTGATCCGCCCCGACGTGATCACGGTCGCCGAGCAGCACAAACGCGAGGGGCCGAACCTCTGGGAGCGCGATCCCGACCGCTGCTGCCACATCCGGAAGGTCGAGCCGCTGCTCGCCGCGCTCGAGCCGTACGGCGCGTGGATCTCGGGAATCCGCCGCGACCAATCTCCGAGCCGCGCCGGGACGCCGAAGCTCCAGTGGTCCGAGCGCTACGGCGTCTGGAAGGTGCACCCGCTCGCCGACTGGGACGAGAAGCGCGTGTGGGCGTACGTGACGGTCAACGAGATCCCCTACAACCCGCTCCACGACGTCGGCTACCGCTCGATCGGCTGCATTCCCTGCACTCGCCCGACCGCGGCCGGCGAGGACGAGCGGGCAGGCCGCTGGGCCGGCTCGGACAAGCTCGAGTGCGGCATTCACTTGGACACGCCACTACCGAAGGAGGCTCATGCGTGACGAAGCGCGGGCAGCTGGCGGAACCTCCCGGTTCCCCCAGACCCCCTCCACCGGTCCGCTTCGCGGACAAAACCTCCAAGCCCTGACGGGCTTTACGGTTTGGTTCACAGGCTTGAGCGGTGCCGGCAAGACCACGATCGCCGAGCTCGTCGGCCCCCAGCTCGAGGAGCGCGGCTACGAGATCGAGTACCTCGACGGCGATGTCGTCCGCACGCACCTGTCGAAGGGCCTCGGCTTCTCGAAGGAAGACCGTGACACGAACATCGAGCGCATCGGCTGGGTCGCGTCGCGGCTCACGCGGCACGGGGCCGCCGTCCTCGTCTCGGCCATCTCGCCCTACCTGGAGACGCGGCGCAAGGCGCGCGAGCTGGTCGAGGAGCACGGCTCGTTCGTCGAGGTCTCCGTCGCCACCTCGGTCGAGGAGTGCGCGCGCCGCGACGTGAAGGGCCTCTACGAGAAGGCCATCCGCGGCGAGATCAAGGAGTTCACCGGCGTCTCCGACCCCTACGAGGAGCCGCCGAGCCCCGAGCTCCGGATCGACACGGAGCAGCACGACCCCGGGGAGTCGGCGCGCCTGGTCCTCGACAAGCTGGCCGAGCTCGGCCTGATCGAAGCGAGCGTGCCCGCATGACCGAGGTCACGGTGCCAGACACCAGGGCCGGGCTCGCCGAGCCGCACGGCGGCACGCTCGTCGACCGCACCGGCGAGCGGCCCGAAGGCGTCGACGAGCTCCAGACGCTGACGCTCACGCCGCGGGAGGTCTCCGACCTCGACATGCTCGCCTGCGGCGCGCTCTCGCCGCTCGAGGGCTTCATGGGGCAGGAGGACTACGAGCGGGTCGTCGACGAGATGCGGCTCGCGAGCGGCCTGCCGTGGGCGCTGCCGGTCTGCCTCGCGGTCGCCGCACCGCCCAGCGGCGAGCGCGTGGCGCTCGCGGACGGCGACGGCCGCCTGCTGGCCGTCCTCGACGTCGAAGAGGTCTACGAGTACGACCGCGAGCGCGAGGCCGAGCGCTGCTTCCGCACGACCGACGAGGCGCACCCGGGCGTGGCGCGGCTCTACCGTCAGCACGACCTCTACGTCGCCGGGCGCGTCACGGTCTTCGACCGGCCCGAGCCTCCGTTCCAGGAGCTGGCGCTCGACCCGGCGGAGACGCGGCGGATCTTCGCCGAGCGCGAGTGGCGGCGCGTCGTCGGCTTCCAGACGCGGAACCCGATCCATCGCGCGCACGAGTACCTGACGAAGGGCGCGCTCGAGACCGTCGACGGCCTGCTCGTCCACCCGTTGGTCGGCGAGACGAAGTCGGACGACGTGCCTGCCGCTACACGCGTCGAGTGCTACCGCGTGCTGCTCGAGGGCTACTACCCCGCCGACCGGGTCGTCCTCTCCGCCTTCCCCGCCGCGATGCGCTACGCGGGGCCGCGCGAGGCGATCTGGCACGCGATCTGCCGCAAGAACTACGGCTGCTCGCACTTCATCGTCGGCCGCGACCACGCGGGCGTCGGCGACTACTACGGCACGTACGACGCGCAGCTGATCTTCGACGAGGTCGACCCGCACGAGCTGGGCATCGAGCCGATGTTCTTCGAGCACGCGTTCTGGTGCCGCCGCTGCGCCCAGATGGCGACGCCGAAGACGTGCCCGCACTCGGGCGACGACCACGTCTTCCTCTCCGGCACGAAGGTGCGCGAGCTCCTCGCCTCCGGCGAGCTGCCTCCCGCCGAGTTCTCACGCCCGGAGGTGGCCGAGGTGCTGATCGAGGCGTACCGATGAGGGCTCCCTTGACGGCAATCGCCCTGCTCGCCTTGCTTGCCGCCGTCGCGGCCGGCACCGCCGGCGCCGAGCGCCAGGAGACGAAGCTCACGCTCGTCGCCTACTCGACGCCACGCGAGGCCTACTCCAAGCTGATCCCGGCCTTCAAATCGACGCCCGCAGGAGCCGACACGTCGTTCTCCGAGTCGTACGGCTCCTCGGGGGAGCAGGCTCGGGCGGTCATCGCCGGCCTGAAGGCGGACGTGGTCGCGCTCTCGCTCGAGCCCGATATGACCTCGCTCGTCAAGGCCGGCCTCGTCCCCCGCACATGGAAGCAGGACGCCTACCAGGGCATGGTCACGCGATCGGTCGTCGTCTTCGCCGTCCGCAAGGGCAACCCGAAGAAGATCCGCACCTGGGCCGACCTGGTCAGGCCGGGCGTCGACGTCGTCACCCCGAACGTGCAGACCTCCGGCGGTGCGAAGTGGAACGTCATGGCCGCCTACGGCGCCCAGCGCAAGGCCGGGAAGACGCACGCGCAGGCTGTGAGGTACCTCGAGAAGCTCTACGACCACATCGTGTCTCAGGACAAGAGCGCCCGCGAGGCGCTGCAGACCTTCCTCGCGGGGCGGGGCGATGTCCTGCTCGCCTACGAGAACGAGGCGATCTTCGCGAACCAGAAGGGCCAGGACTTGCCCTACGTGATCCCGAAGGCGACGATCAAGATCGAGAACCCGATCGCGGTCACGGCGAACTCGTCGAACAAGGCGAAGGCCCGCGCCTTCGTCCGCTACCTGCGCTCGGTCTCCGCGCAGCGGATCTTCGCGCAGAACGGCTACCGCCCGGTCCTCAAGCAGGCGCAGCGCGGCTTCGCCTTCCCGGTTCGCCCGCTGCTCTTCTCGATCAAGTACCTCGGCGGGTGGGCGAAGGTCGACAAGCGCTTCTTCGACCCCAACACCGGCATCGTCACGCGGATCCAGAAGCGGAAGGGCAGCTAGCGCTTGGCAGTCCGCGTCGAGAGCGTCCCCAGGCCGGCGGCGGCGCGTAATCCAGGCGCCGCCGTCGCCATGGGCCTCGCGACGGCGTATCTCAGCCTGATCGTGCTGCTGCCGCTCGCGGCGCTGCTCTGGTACTCGACGCAGGACGGCTGGGCGTCGTTCTGGGACGCCGTCACCGACCCCCAGTCCGTCGCGGCGCTGAAGCTGACCCTCGTCGCCTCGACCGCGGTCGCGCTCGTCAATGCGGTCATGGGGACGATCGTCGCGTGGATCCTCGTTCGTGACCGCTTCCGGGGCCAGGGCTTCGTCAACTCGATCATCGACCTGCCGTTCGCGCTGCCGACGATCGTGGCCGGCCTCACGCTGCTCGCCCTCTACGGGCCGAAGGGGCCGGTCGGCGTCGACATCGCCTTCTCACGGACGGCGATCGCCGTTGCCCTGCTCTTCGTCACGCTCCCGTTCGTCATCCGCACCGTGCAGCCGGTCCTGCTCGAGCTCGACCGGGAGATGGAGGAGGCGGCGGCCTCGCTCGGCGCCGGCTCGCTCGCGATCTTCCGGCGCATCGTCTTCCCGAACCTGTTGCCCGCGATCCTCTCGGGGATCGCGCTCGCTTTCGCTCGGGCGATCGGCGAGTTCGGGGCGATCGTGCTCATCTCCGGCAACCTGCCGTACGACACCGAGGTCGCGTCGGTCAACATCTTCGGTCGCATCGAGAGCGGCGATCCGAAAGGCGCGGCGGCAGTCTCGGTCGTGCTGCTCGTGATGTCGTTCGCGATCCTGCTCGGGATCGGCGCCCTCCGTCGCTGGGCCACGAGGCACGACAGTGTCTAGGTGGGCGCTGCGGATCCTCGGGCTCGGCTACCTAGGCGTCCTGCTCGTGGCGCCGGTCGCGCTGGTCTTCTGGCGCGCCTTCGAGCACGGCATCGGCCCTGCTTGGGATGCGGTCACGACGCCGGCGGCAAAGCACGCCTTCGTGATCACGGTCCTGATCACGCTGATCGCGGTGCCCGCGAACACCGTGTTCGGTGTCATCTGCGGGATCGCGATCGTGCGGCGCCGTTTCCCGGGCAAGGGCCTCGTCAACGCGTTCGTCGACCTGCCGCTGGCGCTCTCGCCCGTCGTCGTCGGGCTGGCGTTCCTCCTCCTCTACGGCAACAACGGCTGGCTCGACGACCTGCCCTTCGACGTGATCTTCGCCTTCCCCGGGATGGTGCTCGTGACGATGTTCGTCTCGCTGCCTTTCGTCGTGCGCGAGGTCGTCCCGGTGCTCCGTGAGATCGGCACCGAGCAGGAGCAGGCGGCGTCGACGCTCGGCGCCTCGTCGTTCCAGGCGTTCAGGCGAGTGACGCTGCCCGCGATCCGCTGGGCCGTCGCCTACGGCGTCGTACTGACGACGGCGCGCGCGCTCGGTGAGTTCGGCGCCGTCAGCGTCGTCTCCGGCCGCATCGTCGGCCAGACCGAGACGATGACGCTGCACGTCGAGGAGCGCTTCCAGAACTTCGATCTCGTCGGCGCCTACGCAGCTTCGGTCGTCCTCGCGCTGCTCGCGATCGCGACGCTGCTCGGGATGAACCTGTTCCGGCCGAAGGAGGGGACGCACTGATGGCGATCGCGGCGGAATCGGTCACGAAGCGCTTCGGTGACTTCACTGCGCTGGACGAAGTCTCGGTCGAGGTGCCGAGCGGGTCGCTGACCGCTCTGCTCGGCCCAAGCGGCAGCGGTAAGTCGACGTTGCTCCGCGTCATCTCCGGGCTCGAGCGGCCGGATTCGGGACGGGTGCTCATCGAGGGCGCCGACATGACGAGGCAGCCGCCGCAGCAGCGCGGCGTCGGCTTCGTCTTCCAGCACTACGCCGCGTTCAAGCACATGACCGTCTGGGAGAACGTCGCCTTCGGCCTCAAGGTGCGCAAACGCCCGCGAGCGGAGATCCGCAGCCGGGTCGAGGAGCTGCTCGACCTCGTCCAGCTGGCCGGCTTCGCCAAGCGCTACCCGGCGCAGCTCTCGGGCGGGCAGCGGCAGCGGATGGCGCTCGCGCGCGCCCTCGCCGTCGAGCCGAACGTGCTGCTCCTCGACGAGCCGTTCGGGGCCCTGGACGCGCGTGTGCGGAAGGAGCTCCGCGCCTGGCTGCGGCGGCTCCACGACGACGTGCACGTGACGACGATCTTCGTCACGCACGACCAGGAGGAGGCGATGGAGATCGCCGACCAGATCGTGCTCATGAACGGCGGGCACGTCGAGCAGATCGGCGGCCCGCGCGAGCTCTACGAGGAGCCCGCGAACGAGTTCGTGATGAGCTTCGTCGGCCCGGTCACGCAGCTCGGCGAGAGCTTCGTCCGACCGCACGACTTCGAGCTCGCGCTCGAGGAGAACGGCGAGACGAACGAGGCGACAGTCCAGCGCGTCGTCCACCTCGGCTT
>JBKPFD010000328.1:0-2264 GCA_046729155.1 Actinomycetota bacterium | reverse complement strand
GGTCTTCGTCGCGGAAGCAGCGCGCGATCTGGAAGTAGCGCTCGAAGCCGGCGACGACGAGCAGCTGCTTCAGGATCTGGGGTGACTGCGGCAGCGCGAAGAAGCGTCCCTTCTGCAGGCGCGAGGGGACGAGAAAGTCGCGGGCTCCCTCGGGAGTCGGCTTGGCCATGTTCGGCGTCTCGATTTCGAGGAACCCGGCCTCCTCCATCACACGCCTGATCGTCGACACCATCTGCGCGCGTAGGCGAAGGTTTCGCTGCAGCCGCGGCCGCCGGAGGTCGAGCCAGCGGTAACGGAGACGGAGGGTCTCGTCGACGCCCTCCTCGTCGAGCTGGAACGGGAGCGGAGGGCAGCGCGAGAGCACGTCCAGCCGGTCGATTTGGAGCTCGACATCGCCCGTGGGCAGATTCGGGTTGACGTTCTCCGGCGCGCGGGCGACGACCTCGCCTTCGGCCTGGAGGACGAACTCGTTCCGGATGTCCCGCGCAGCCGCGGCGGCCTCCGGCGAGCGCTCGGGGTTGATGACGAGCTGGGACAGGCCGCTCTGGTCGCGGAGGTCGACGAAGACCAGGCCGCCGTGATCGCGCCGCCGGGCGACCCAGCCGGCGAGCTCGAGCCGCTGCCCGACGTGCTCAGGGCGCAGCTCGCCGGCTCCGAGGTCACGCCAGCTCATGTCGTCAGCCGCTCCCGGAGCCGGTCGAGCGGGACGGTCTCGTCCTCCACGCCTGCCCGCCTCACCCGTGCCTCGTTCGGGCCGACGACGACGATCGTGCGCGCGCCGAGCCGCCCCGCCTGCGTGAGCTGTCCCTTGAGCGACCGGCCGGCGTAGTCGGCGTCGGCGCTTTGACCGGCCCGGCGCAGCTCGGATACGAGCGCGAGCACCTCGTCACGGGGCGCGCCGTCGTCGAGAGCGAAGAAGACGTCGATCTCCTGCGGCGCGGCCTCGAGCTCGGGCGCGGCGAGCAGCAGGCGCTCGAGGCCGGCGCCGAAGCCGACGCCCGGCGTCGGCGGCCCACCGATCTCCTCGACGAGATAGTCGTAGCGCCCGCCGCCCGAGATCGAGGACTGCTGCCCTTCCTCGGGGCCCACGAACTCCCAGGCCGTGCGCGTGTAGTAGTCGAGTCCGCGCACCAGGGTCGGGACGAGCTCGTACTGGACGCCGTAGGCGTCGAGGAGCGCGCGCACGTGGTCGAAGTGCTCACGGCAGGCGGCGCAAAGCGACTCGCCCACCTTCGGCGCATCGGCGAGGGCCTCGAGCACGGCCGGATTCTTGACGTCGAACACTCTCAGCGGAGACGTGCTCCGCTTCTGTCGCGCCTCATCGTCGAGGGCCGACTCGTGGTCGTCGAGCCAGGCTTCGAGCGCCTCGAGATAGGCCGGCCGGCATTCGCGGTCTCCGATCGAGTTCAGCTGGAGCGTGTACTCGTCCACGCCCAGGTTGCGAAGCCACGTGTCGTAGAGCTGGATGATCTCCGCGTCGAGCGCCGGGTCGTCGGAGCCGAGGGCTTCGACCGACACCTGCCAGTGCTCGCGATAGCGGCCTCGCTGGGGCGCTGCGTAGCGCCACATCGGGCCGATCGTGAAGAGCTTCTGCGGTTGCGGCTCACGATGCAGGCCGTGCTGGACGTAAGCGCGCGCGATCGGCGCCGTCGCCTCCGGCCGCAACGTCAGCGAGCGGCCGCCGCGGTCCTCGAAGGTGTACATCTCCTTCTGCACGACATCGGACCCCTGCCCGGACGTGCGGGCGAAGAGCTCGGTGTCCTCGAAGCCAGGCGTGTCGATCCGCCTGTAGCCGTACAGCGCGCACAGGCGCTCGACCTCCTCGATCGCCTTCCGCCAGCGGGGCTGCTCGGACGGGAGAATGTCTTGGGTGCCTCGCGGCGCCTCGAACTTCACGAGGCGCGCAGCTCCGCCAGGAACGGGTTACGGGCGAGCTCGGCTCCGAGCGTCGTCTCGGGGCCGTGGCCGGAATAGACGACAGTCTCGGGCGGGTAGCGCTCCATCAGGCTACGGATCGACTCGACGAGAGCATCCCAGTCGCCGAACGGGATGTCCGTGCGTCCGACCGTGCCCGCGAACAGCACGTCGCCCGAGAAGAGCGCGCCGTCGGCGTAGTACGCGACGTGCCCGGGCGAGTGACCGGGAACGCGGACGGTTTCGAACGAGATGCCCGCGACGTCGATCGTCTCGCCGCCCTCGACGAGGACGTCGGCGTCGTAGGCGCGGATCGAGACGTCCGGGTACCAGTCTCCCGGCTGCGCGAG
>JBKPFD010000327.1:0-6341 GCA_046729155.1 Actinomycetota bacterium | reverse complement strand
AGATGTGTATAAGAGACAGTCCTGTTTCTACGCCAATCTCACAGTTTCTCACAGAAATATCGCACTAAGTCAAGGCAGAGCAACGGGCCGATCGGCCGTGCCGTGCCCTGCCGCGGATCACGCTCGCGCCCGGTTCCGGCACATTCGGCGCGAGTAGAAGCAGAGGCGGAGGTTCGGCGTCGGCGGCTACTGGTCGACGACGTTGAGGTTGGCGAAGCACTTCCAGCCGTCTCGCTCGACCAGCTTCTATTCCCGCTGCGGCTCAGGCGGTCGCGAACTCGCGCTGGATGGCGCGCAGCTCCAGCTCGCGCTCGACGAACGCGGCGACGACGCGCGGGTCGAACTGCCGCCCCGACTGCGCGACGATCTCCTGGCCCGCCTGTTTCCACGGGCGCGCCTGGCGGTACGGCCGGTCGCTCGTCATCGCGTCGAGCGCGTCGGCGACGGCGAAGACACGCGCCGACACCGGGATGTCCGTCCCCGCGAGCCCGTCCGGGTAACCCCCGCCTTCCCACCGCTCGTGGTGCGAGCGGACGACGCCGAGGCCCTGGCCCTGCAGGAAGGCGACTCCGGCGAGGACCTGCTCGCCGAGAATCGTGTGCGTCTGCATCAACCGCCGCTCGCCCTCGGAGAGCGGCTCTGGCTTGCGGAGGATGTCGTCCGGGATGCCGATCTTGCCCACGTCGTGGAGCAGGAACCCGTACTCGGCGCTCAGATCCTCGGCGAGATCCGGCTGCACGGCGCGCGCCAGCTCGACGGCGTAGCGCTGGACGCGCTGCGAATGCTCGCGCGTGCCCGTGTCCTTCGACTCGAGCGCGCCGGCGAGGGCGCCGACCGTCTCGACATAGGCCTGCTGCACGAGCGTCCGCTGCCCGCGCTCGATCTCGAGCAGGTGCCGGAGGTCGCGCGCGTACATGAGCAGCTGCTCCTCGGGCGCCGTCTTGCTCGCGCGGAACGGGACGCCGTAGAGCCCACCGGCGAGGCGCTCGACGACGCCGAGGAGCTCGAGCGGGCTGAACGGCTTGCGCAGCAGCGCGTCCGCTCCGGCCGCGTCCGCGTCTTCGGCCGTGCCGCCCTCGGAGCCCGTCAGCACGACGATGCCGATCCCGGCCGTCTCCGGCGCGTCCTTGAGCTGCCGGCAGAGCTCCAGCCCGCTCATACCCGGCATGTGGACGTCGAGCACGACCACGTCCGGACGTCGGTCCTCGATGCGGCGCCGCGCCTGAGCGGCCGACTCGGCCTCTTCGACGGCGATGTCAAAGACCTCGAACGTCGTTCGAAGGAGTGTCCGCAGTCCGGCGTCGTCGTCTACGAGGAGAAGCTGGATCGTGCACCTCCCGGGCGCTCAGGACGTGAGACCTATTTTCGACCAGAATGGCCTAACCCTTTAGAGGAAAGACGGGAAGAGCTAGTCGGTAGCGGTGCGCGGGAGGGCCGCGCCGTCGTCTTCGCTCTCGAGCTCGATGACGAGCCGCGGTCCGGTCAAGCCGGTCTCGCGGCTCGCGAGCTCCAGCCCGTTCGGGGCGAGGGTCGTCAGGGCGAAGCTGACCTCGGCGTCGTCGTAGTCGACGAGCGGCGTCACGTCGACCGCCTTCCACGAGCGCCGCCGAATCGGCCCCGACGCGATGAACCGGCTCGACATCCTCGGCGCGTTCGCGAACGTGATCCGGCTCTCGCGCCACGGCGCCGTCACGAGCCGGACACGGAAGCCGAGCCGCGTGCCGCTCCGGCTGTAGACGAGGAGGTTGACCTGTCGCACGTCGCCCCGGTACAGGTATTTGGTCCGGAAGAGGACGAATGCCCGGGCAAGAGGCGAGGCGTCGAGCCGGAGGCTCGTGCCGTACCCGAAGTTGGTATGGCTGCTGCTCTCGGCGACGTAGGCGTCCGCGACCGCACGCACGGCGCGGAACCTCGGCTCCTTCGTGGGGGGGCCGGCCGGGACCGCAGCGACGCCGACCGCCCCCGCCAGCACGACTACGAGGGCGGCTGGGCCAAACCGCCGCCAGTCGAGCCCGTCATCCTGCGAGCAGGAGTCGTTCCGGCCGATCGAGGGACCTCCTTCGCTACTCCTACTGCGCGACGGGCCGAGACCCTTACACGCGAGGAGCGGCGGAGGAGGGCCTGCCTCAGCGTTTGCGCGCCGCGGCCTTGCCGCCCTTACGGCCCGCAGCCTTCTTCTGGGCGGTCGTACCGCCCTGGCGCGAGTTGGAGCGGCTGCTCGAGGACGAGCCCGACTTCTTACCGCCGCGGCTCGACGCGCCCGGCGAGTTGGCGATTTTCGCTGCGCGCTGCTTGGACATGCCCTTTTTCTTCAGCTTCTCGTACTGCTTCTCGTTCTTGACGGACGGACGCTTGTTCGGCATTCGACGTACCTCCTTTCGGACGCCTGTTTCCCGTTTTCGAACGAGAAAAAACTCGGCTACGTGCGTCGTGTGGCGACGGCCCGCTTGAGCACGGCGAGCGCCTCGTCCTTCTTGCCCTCGGCCTCGAGCAGATCGGCGAGCTTCGAGTGCACCTCGACGCTGTAGCGGCTCGGGATCGGGCCCAGCACCTCGACCGCCAGCTCGTAGAGCTCACGCGCGCGAGCCGTGTCGCCGAGCTCCTCGAAGACCTCGGCGACGAGGGCGTAGCCGCGACCCGCGTCGTGAGGTGCGGCGTCCTTGAGCAGCCCGGAAGCCTCCATCGCGGTCGCCGCCGCCTCCTCCTTCTTGCCGAGCTGGACGAGCGCCCGGGCCTGCTCGAGCTGGAAGAGCGCCCGGTCGACCGAAGTCGCGCTCTGGCCGAGGAGGTCGAGGCCGGTCTGCACGAGCTCGATCGCCTGCTCGGGGTGATTGCGGTCGACCTCGATGTGCGCGAGCAGCTGGTGCGCGAGCGCGGTGTAGTGCGTGTGCTCGGTGAGCTCCAGCAGCTCGAGCGCACGGCGTGCGTAGCGGGCGGCCGTACGGGAGTCGTTCTGCGCCGCATGCAGGCGCGAGTGCGACCAGTAGAGCCTGGCGCGGAGGACCGGGTCACGGGAGTCCGGCGCGAGCGAGACGCTCCGCTCGAGCAGCTCGCGTGCGCTGTCGAACTGCATCATGTCGATGTAGGCGTTTGCGAGCAGCACGGCGAACCGCATCGCCTCGACCGTGTCCTTTCGCTCCTCCGCCGCCTCCAGCGAGGCGCGGAAGACGGCGACTGCAGCATCGAGCTCGTCGACCATCGCGTAGGCCCGGCCGAGCGTGTCGGCAAGTGTCGACTGGACAGTCATGTCGCTCACGCCGAGCGCCCGGGCTTCCTCGAGCTGCTCGATCGCGCGCCGCGGGTCGCCGGCGTTGAAGGCGAGCTGCCCCAGGCCCGCCAGCGCGCGGGCGCGTTCCTCGCGCGATGCCGCCTTCTCGAGCGCGTCCCCGTACAGCTGCGCGGCCAGCTCGCGCTCGTCGAGCCGGAGCGCGAGCTCGGCGTCGATCAGACCGGCCGGGTCGTCGCCACGCTCGGTGCCCGTCGCGAGATAGTCCTCGCTGACGCCCAGCCTGCGGCCCATCTCGCGGAGGAGCTGCAACGAGGGGATGCGGTCGCCCGCCTCGATTCGGGAGATGTACGCCGGAGAGCAGCCCGGAAACGAGAGCTGGCGCTGGCTGAGGTCCGCGCGTTCGCGCGCCTCTCGGAGGCGGCGCCCGACCTCTCTCGGGTCGTCGACATGCGTTGACTTCCGTCTTGGCAAAGAGCCTCGCTGTCTTATACTACGGCAACCTCGGGCCCGGGGCTGTCCAAAGGGCAATCGAGCGAAAGGATGGTCCCGTGAGAGTGAGGCTTGCTTCTCTAAGCGCCATTTTGGGCTTGCTGGCGGCGTTCGGTGCCCGTGGTCCGATCTGGCCGTAGCTGCGAGACAGGTCTGGTTCGAGGTGGCGGCTCTGGCCGCCACCTTCGTTTTGCGAAGTTCCCTCGACCGAGGGACGGCCGTTGCCTCTACCGAAACGATGAATACTCTCGTCAAGAGGCCCGGTCCGTTCGCCACCCGGGCCGACCGACTCGGTAAGCGAGGGAGGCCCGCCCGAGAGCCGCAGCCGAGGGCGAGGCCTCCCTTCTTTCTCTACCGGCTAGTCCTGCGAGATCTGCTCGACGACGCGCCCGGTCTGCTCGGCCGGTGCGTCCTGGGCGACGTCGGCCTGGGCAAGCACGCCTACGAGGCGGCCGTTCTCCTCGACGACGGGCAGGCGTCGCACCTGGTGCTGGGCCATCAGGCGCAGGGCCTCCTCGAGATCTTGCTCGGGGCCGACCGTCACGACGTCCTTGGACGCGACGTCCACGGCCTTGGTCGTCTCGGGGTCCTTCCCCTCGGCAATGACCCGCGTGACGATGTCGCGGTCGGTGAGCGTCCCGACGAGCCGGTCGCCCTCGACGATCGGCGCGAGGCCGACGTCCTCGTCCTTCATCATCTTGGCGGCGTAAGCGACTGGCTTGTCCGCGTCGATCGTGCACAGCTTCGACGTCATGGAGTCCTTGATCTTCATCGCGTTCGTTCCCTCCTAGTGGTGGGACCTCCCGTGGCTACCCCGGTCGGGCGGGGCGTAAACTGCCTGCATGGCCCGCGCAAGCCCCTGATCTAGGGCCCGCCGCCGGCGCCGAGCCGCCGGCGCCGTTGCGGTTCTCCTCGCGGTCGAGCTCTTCGATGAGCTCGTGTTCGGCGTGCGCGAAGCTGCCTGGCCGCTCCTGCGTAGCGACCTCGGGCTGACGTACGCGGAGATCGGGCTGCTGCTCGCCCTGCCGAGCTTCATCGGCGCGGCCGTGGAGCCCGCGTTCGGGCTCCTGGCCGATACCGGTCGCCGGCGCGCCCTCGTCCTCGGCGGCGGGGTCGCGTACGCCGCCGCGCTGGTCGCGATCGCCGCGGCGTGGGACTTCGTGCCGCTCTTCGTCGCGCTGACCGTGCTGGCGCCGTCCTCGGGCGCCTTCGTCGGCCTCTCGCAGGTGACGCTGATCGATCTCGGCGGTGACGGGCCCGAGCGAGGTATGGCCAGGTGGGTCGCTGCCGGCTCGGTCGGGGTCGTCGCGGGGCCGCTCCTGCTCGCCGCGGCGCTCGGGGTTGGTCTCGGCTGGCGGGAGACGTTCGCCGCGCTCGCCGTGGTCGGCGGGGTCCTCGTCTTCGCGGCGCGCGCGATCCCGTTCCGGCCGGCGGACGGAAGCTTTCGCGAGAGCCTGCGCGAGGCGCTTGCCGCCCTCCGCCGCCGCGAGGTGTTGCGCTGGCTCGTGCTCAAGGACGTGACCAACCTCATGGGCGACGTGCTCTTCGGCTTTCTCGCGCTCTACTTAGTCGACGTCGTCGGCGTCGGGCCGGCCGAGGCGGCGCTCGCCGTGGCGGTCTGGACGGCCGGCGGGCTCGCAGGCGACCTGGCGCTCGTCGCGATTCTCCGCCGCGTACGGCCGCTCGTGTACCTGCGCGCGACCGCAGTCGCCGCGCTGTTCGTCTTCCCGGCGTTCCTGCTCGCGCCTGGGCTCTGGCCGAAGGTCGTCCTCGTGGCCGTCCTCGGCGCGCTTCGCGCCGGCTGGTACGCGATCCCGAAGGGCAGGCTCTTCGCCGAGCTGCCCGGGCGCAGCGGCGCGGCCCTGGCGCTCGCCGACCTCACCGGCCTGCCGTTCAGCCTCGTTCCGCTCGGGGTCGGCCTGCTCGCGTCGCAGCTCGGGCTCGGGCACGCGCTCTGGGCCGCGCTGCTGGCCCCCGTCGCGCTGATCGTCCTCGTGCCGAAGCGCTAATCGGCGCTCGGTGCGTCCTCGGGCCGGGGCTCGTCGCCCTCTTCCGGGTCGGGCGCGGGCGACTCGGGAACCTCTTCGTTGCGGTCGTCCTCGCGTGGCACGGAAGTATCCTGATCCTCCATGAAGGTCGTTCTTCCCGACTCGTCAGAGCTCGAACTTCCCGAGGGCGCCACCGGCCTCGACGCGGCGCGCGCGATCGGCCCGAAGCTGGCCGAGCAGGCGGTGCTGGTCCGCTCGAACGGGCGCGCCCAGGACCTGCGCCTGCCGCTCGAGGACGGCCAGCCGATCCAGATCCTGACCACGCGCGACACCGACGACCCGGACGCGCTCTACGTGCTACGCCACTCGGCGGCGCACCTGCTCGCCGAGGCCGTGCGCCGCCTCTACCCGGGCACCAAGATCGCCATCGGGCCGCCGATCGAGAACGGCTTCTACTACGACTTCGAGTTCCCGGAGCCGATCGGCGAGGACGCGCTCGAGCGCATCGAGGAGGAGATCCGCCGCGAGCTCGCCGAGGGCCGCGCCTGGCAGCGCGAGGAGGTCTCGGCCGACGAGGCGAGGCGGCTTTTCGCGGAGCAGGGCGAGGACTACAAGGTGGAGCTCGTCGACACGGC
>JBKPFD010000326.1:0-13271 GCA_046729155.1 Actinomycetota bacterium | reverse complement strand
GGAGATACTCCTCGCGGTTGAGAGGGTCTGGACCGAGTCGCGGCCGGGTCGGGACCGTGCCGCTGACGGGCTCGTAGCGGTCGAATGCACACTCCAGAACGCCCTCGCCTCGCGTCAACGCCGGCAGCTTGAGCCTCAACTCGTGCACTCGCGCCGCCGGGACGCCGCCGGTCAGCGTGCAGGCGGAGTCGCGAACGGTCTGCGTCTCCGTGAGGGCGCCGAGCTGCGCCAGCGCCGCCAGTACCGGGCCGACCACGTCGACCGGAGCGTCGAGCCGGAAGCTGTGGATCGGCTCGAATACCGTCGTGCCGGCTTCGCGCAGTGCGGCCATCAGGACGAGCGGCGTCAGGTTGCGGAAGTCGCCCGCCGTGCTCGACATGCTCTTGCTGAAGCCCTGGTGCGCATGGCTCTGCCGCGGGAAGTAGCCCGAGTGCGTCATCGTCACCGTGCAGTCGGGCACCTCCCAGCCGTGCAGCCCCTGCCGCAGCGTCTGGCGCACGGTCTCCTCGACTGCACGGAAGAACGCGAACGGCATCGAGCCCAGCTCGACCTCGAGCCGGAAGTCAACGCCCGCGCCCGTGGGGGCCGGCTCGACGCGCAGGCCGACCGTGGCGAGAAAAGGGTTCGGCTCCTGCCGGATGAGCTCGGCCGCCGCGCCGCTGCCGGTGACCCGCTCGATGCAGATCGTCGTCGTCTCGCGAAAGCCGACGTCGATGCCGTAGTCGGCCGCGAGTGTGGCCTGGATGACCTCCTTCTGCACCTCGCCGTAAAGCGAGACGGAGAGCTCCTGCCTCGTGTCGTCCTGCCGGACGTTGATGAGCGGGTCCTGCTCGGCGAGCTGGGCGAGGGCGACCCGGAGCTCGCCCGTCTCGGCAGGGTCGCCTGGCTCGACGACAGTCTCGAGCGTCGGCGGCGTGAAATGGTGCTCCAGCACGTGCCGCCGAGGCGTGCCGATCGCGTCTCCGATCCGGACGTCGCCGAGGCCGCGGAGCTTGCCGATCTCGCCCGCGTGGACGGACGGGCGCTCGACCGCGGACCCGTGGTCGAACACGCTGATCCCCGTCACCTTCCGGTCGCCGTCGCCCCCGACCTGCAGCCGATCCCGCGTGTGCACGCTCCCCGAGAACATGCGGACAAATGCGATCCGGTGTCCGGCGGGGTCGCGCTCGATCTTGAAGACCGTGCCCGACACGGGCCCGCCGGAATCTCCTTCGAGCCCGGGCAGCAGCTCGGCGACTCCGGCCTGAAGCGACTCGACTCCGGCTCCCGTCAGGGCCGAGCCGAAGTAGACCGGGTGCACGAGCGCACGACCGGTCTGCGCCCCGAGCTCACTGCGCAGCCGCCGGTAGGAGAGGTTCCTCCCGTCGGCGACGTAGTCCGACAGGATCCCGTCGTCGTGCTCGGAGAGCGCCGCAGCGAGCCCCTCCGCGAATGCGGCATCGTCCGCGCCCGACGGCTCGAAGGCCGCGTCACGCGTGCCGAGCGCGCGCGGGATTCCCATCGGGACGATCGACGAAGTCAGTCGCTCGGAGATCGCGCGCAGGACGCCTTCGTGCTGCGCACCGCGACGGTCGATCTTGTTCACGAAGACGAGCGTGGGCACGCGCAACCGCTGCAGCGCTCGCATCAGCAGCGGTGTCTGGGACTGCACGCCCTCGACGGCGGAGACGACGAGCACCGCGCCGTCGAGAACGCTCAGGACGCGCTCGACCTCGGCGATGAAGTCCGGGTGGCCCGGTGTGTCGATGAGGTTGACCGTGACGTCGTCGATCGGGAACGAGACGACCGCCGACTTGATCGTGATTCCGCGCTGCTGCTCCAGCGCGAGAGAGTCAGTCTGCGTGCTGCCGTCGTCGACGCTGCCGAGCTCGTCGATGATCCCGGCGGCGTACAGCAGCCGCTCCGTGAGTGTTGTCTTACCGGCGTCTACATGCGCCAAAATCCCCAAGTTCAGCGTTCTTCGCAACAAGCGTCATACCCTCCAGATAGGTCACAAAGGCCTCCTCGATGGACATGAACGCTGTGCGCATCCCCGCTCCTTGGGTCGGTTGGCGCTTGCTCGGCACATCATAGAGGGCGCCGGGAACGATCAGCGTCGCCGCGGTGTACGACTAGGAAGGTCGTGAGCTCGACTCAGCACGCACTCGGAGCGGGTCTCGCCGTCGCGGTCGTGGTGGCGGCGGCGATTCCGTCCGCGCCGCGGCAGGCGGAGGCGCGAGGAAGCCGCAGGGCAACAACTTCTACAGCAAATTCAGTCACGTGAGCGCCGACGACCCGATCGTTTTCCCGGGCCGACCGGGCGCCGCGAATCCGGCTCATCATCCGCTACCCGATCGACCGCGGTCGCGGCGTCTCACTCGCCTCCGGAACGCCGTACACGGCTCACGCAGACTTCTTCAACGCCTGGGATGAACGAAGGCTCGAGCAGCTCGTCGGCTCGTGCTTCCACATGCGCGGCTGCAACCCCGCCGTCAGCGGCAAGTAGTGCCGTAGCATCGGCCTCGTGGCCTACGACGAGAAGCTCGCGGAGCGAATCCGCGAAATGATGCAAGGCGAGCCCGGCGTGAAGGAGCAGAAGATGTTCGGCGGGCTCGCCTTTCTCATCGGCGGCAACATGGCCGTCGGGGCGAGCGGTCAGGGCGGGATCCTCGTCCGCGTCGATCCCGCGGAGTCGGACGACCTCGTTGCGACGACGAGCGCCAGCCCGATGGAGATGCGCGGACGCCAGATGAAGGGCTGGCTGCGCGTGGACGCGGAGAGCGTTCGCACCAAGGGCCAGCTCGCGAAATGGGTCGATCGCGGATCGGCTTACGCGCGCTCGCTCCCGCCGAAGCGCTAGGGCCCCCACGCGCCCGATCGGGGAACGAGCTGTCCTTTCGCTCGGCCCTCGTTCGTCTCAGAGGCGACCATTCCCAAAGGAGGAAGCCATGAAGTACTTGCTGCTCATCCATCAGGGCACGACGCCGGTGCCGGGCTCGCCGGAGTGGGACCGCCTCTCGGAGGCCGAGCAGGGCGCCGTCTACGCCGCGTACCAGGGCGTCAACGAGACGCCGGGCGTGACGCCCGGCCTCTGGCTGGAGCCGCCCGAGGCCGCGACGACGGTCCGCGCCGAGGACGGCAAGACGCTGACCACGGACGGGCCGTTCGTGGCCGTCAAGGAGGCACTCGGCGGCTACCTCGTCTTCGAGGCCGACGACCTCGACGCCGCCATCGAGCTCGCGTCGCGCATCCCCGCCGCGAGCATGGGCGGTGCCATCGAGATCCGCCCCATCAAGGAGGCCTGAGGGATCCTCGACCAGGTCTTCCGCGACGAGTGGGGCCGTGTCCTCGCGAACCTGATCGGCTTCCTCGGCGACTTCGACCTCGCCGAGGAAGCCGCGCAGGACGCGTTCGCGATCGCCGCGGAGCGCTGGCCCCGCGAGGGCACGCCCGAGCACCCGCGGGCATGGCTGGTGACGACCGCGCGCAACCGCGCGATCGACCGCATCCGGCGCGACCGCACGCTCGCCGCGAAGACGCAGCTGCTCGACGTGCCACAGGCGACTGAGGACGAGATGGACGAGACGACCATCCCCGACGAGCGGCTCGAGCTCCTCTTCACGTGCTGTCACCCTGCCCTCTCGCTCGATGCGCAGGTCGCCCTGACGCTGCGCACGCTCGGCGGCCTGAGCACGGAGGACATCGCCCGCGCCTTCCTCGTGCCGGAGGCGACGATGGCCAAGCGGCTCGTTCGTGCGAAGAGCAAGATCAAGGCGGCGGGCATTCCGTTCCGGGTGCCGCCCGCACACCTGCTGCCCGACCGCCTGGCGGCGGTGCTCGCAGTCGTCTACCTGATCTTCAACGAGGGCTACGGCGGGCGCGGCGAGCTGGCCGCCGAGGCGATCCGGCTCGGCC
This sequence comes from Actinomycetota bacterium, assembly GCA_046729155.1. Classification (GTDB taxonomy): domain Bacteria; phylum Actinomycetota; class Thermoleophilia; order Gaiellales; family Gaiellaceae; genus VAXT01. The sequence goes on along the minus strand of JBKPFD010000326.1, from coordinate 9,377 downwards.
GCGCGCTGGCGGAGCTGATGCCCGACGAGCCCGAGGTGCACGGACTGCTCGCCTTGATGCTGATCAACGACGCCCGCCGGGACGCGCGCTTCGCCGACGACACGGTCGTGCTCCTCCACGAGCAGGACCGCGCGCTCTGGGACTCCGACCAGATCGACGAAGGCCGCGCAGCGCTCGATCGCGCGCTTGCGCTCGGCGGCCGCGGCCCGTACGTGTTGCAGGCGGCGATCGCCTCGTTGCACGCGGAAGAGCAACAGGACTGGCCGCAGCTCGCCGCGCTGTACGGCGAGCTCGCCCGTCTCACCGGCTCGCCGGTCGTGGAGCTCAATCAGGCCGCCGCGGTCGCGGAGGCGGGTGACGTCGAGGGCGCTCTCGTGCAGGTCGACCGGCTCGATCTGGACGGCTACCACTACCTGCACGCCACGCGCGCGGAGTTGCTGCGGCGGCTGGAACGTTTCGACGAGGCCCGCGCGGCCTACCGCCGTGCGCTCGAGCTCGTGCACTCGGACTCAGAGCGCCGCTTTCTCGAGCGGCGGCTCGACGAGCTACCGGCCTAGGCCGCCAGCGCGAACGGCTCGAGCCGGGCTCGCAACGCCGCCAGCTCGGCACCGGTCGCTTCCAGCACCTGGCGGTGGAGCTGGATCACGACCGCCCCGTCGTCGTCGAGCCGGCCGGCGCACGCTGCGAGCAGGCGGCGGTAGGGGTCGAGGCCGTCTCCGGCGGCGAAGACGGCGGACGCGGGCTCGGCGACGAGATCCGGATAGCGGAACGCGTCCGCGGCGGGCAGGTACGGCAGGTTCGCGACGACGAGGTCGATCGGGCCGGGTACGGGGTCGAGCAGATCGCCGTGCAGGACCGTGACGCGGTCGCCCAGGCCGTGCCGACGCACGTTTGCGCGTGCGAGCGTGACCGCGCAGCGGCTCGTGTCCGTGCCGAAGACCCGCGCGTGCGGGGCGGCCGCGGCGATTGCGACTGCGATCGCGCCCGAGCCGGTCCCGACGTCGACGACGCACGCCGCGCGCGAGCCGACGCGGTCGATCGCCGCCGCGACGAGCTGCTCGCTCGCGCACCGCGGCGTCATCACCCGACCCGGCTGCGTGGCAAAAGAAAGGCCGTTGAAGGTGACCTCGCGCACACCTTCTTGGTGTCGCGAGCGCCGCGCGTCTTACCCGAGGCGCTACAGAGCCTGCTCGCCGCCGACCAGCGCGCGCAGGCTCTCGTGCTCCTCGCGGCAGGCCGGGCAGCCGGCCAGGTGCGCGCGAAGGCCCGGGATCGCGGCGTCCGCGTCGGCTCCAGCGAGCTCGAGCTCCACGTAGCGGTCGAGCTGCTCGAAGCACTCGTCGCAGCCGACCTCCGGCCCGGCCGGGCCGAGGAGCCTCCCCAGCGCCTGCTTGAGATCCGGTCGCTCCATCAGCTCGCCTCCTTCAGGCCGTCGAGCGACAAGCCGAGCTGCTCTACGTGTGAGCGCAGCTTGCCGCGGGCGTCGTGCAGGGTCTTGTAGAGGGCGCCGCGCGTCGTGTTGAGCCGCTCGGCGAGGACGTCGATCGGGACGCCGTTCAGGGCGAGCGCGACGAGCACGCGGCGCTGGTGCGGCGTCAGGACGTCGGCGATGGCCCGCTGGAGCGTCTCGATCAGCTCGTTCTGCTCCGCCGACTCCCCGGGCTCGATGCCTGCGCTCGCGAAGAGGCTCCACGTCTCGGGCTCGAGCGGGACCTCTCGCCCTTGCCAGGCGCGCCGCCGAAGCTTCACCGCCGCCTCGAGCAGCGCGAACTTGTACGCCCAGGTCGTGAAGCGGCTCGCGCCGCGGAAGCTGTCGAGCCGTGCGAGCACGGAGACGAGCGCGTCGTCGGCGGCCTGGTTCGCGATGTCGTCGAGGTCGTTGCCGCGAAGGTGCGGCAGGGTCGGCCGCCTCCGGGCGCACTCGAAGCGCGCGGCCCGCAGCAGCAGTTCGTGCAGCCTGGCGACGCCCTCGTCGCGCTCGCGGCCGCTCGAGCGCAGCGAGCGCAGCCATTCGCGCGACTCGGGATCGAGCACGGCAGCCGGCTCGGCGGCCGCCGACGGAGACGTGGTCGCATTCACTTGCCGGGGCTCAACGGTAGCGGCGCTCATGCTGCGGCGTCGTCCTCAAGCGGGGCGAGGATGCGGACGGCGAGCTCGGTAGCGCAACCGCGCTCGGTGAGCTCGATCAGGGCATGCAGGTCGTACCGCGGGTCGCGGGCGAGCCTGCTCGCCAGCGGCAGCGAGAAGCCGGCGCCGACCAGCTGGTCGCGCCGCCAGGCGGTGACATGTAGCGCTTTGAGCTGTTCACCGTGAATGACCTGCATGCCCGTTTAGTGTCCGCGGCGCCGCAGGTCTTACCCGCGGCGCCGCGAGGGTCGATGGTCAGCGGAAGCGCCTCGGGAACTGTCTCGTCAGCCCGTCTGAGAGCAGGTCGGACAGGTGCAGTGCGTGGCGGTGGATCTTCTCGTAGGCGGCGACGTCCGCGGCCCACTTGGCCTGGAGCCGCGCGACGACCTCCTCGGTCGTCAGCTTCAGGTGCATGCGCAGCTCGGCCTTCATGGCGGCGAGCTTCCAGTAGCGCGGGTTGACGCTGTGCAGCGTCGTAGCGATCTCGTCGCCGTTCCTGGCCCAGCGCGCCTGCGCGGCCGCGAGCTTCGCCCCGTCACCGGCCTTGGCCGCGGCGATCACGTCCGCCGCGATCAGGATGTGGCTGCGGAGCTGCCTCGTCAGCTTGTCGCCGGCAGCCTTGCCGTAGAAGGGCTTGACCGCGTTGCCGATGTCGGTCTGGTTCCTGAGCAGCCTGCCGACCGTCGCCTCCGTGTCGGGCGAGTTGGTCGTGAGGCTGATGACCGCGAGCCGCGTCCAGGTGATGTGGTCCTCCCAGAGCCGCCGCATCTCGGTGCGCAGCGCGACTTCCTTCGGGGTCATGAGCGCTGCCTTCGAGTGATGTGCCGCGTGGCCGTCGGCCCGGGCGTCGCCGCCGTTCGAGACGGCCACTGCGATGAGCGCCGCAGCGAACGCCACGAGGGCGGTGAGGGCGAGCCGAGGGCGCCGAAGCTGTGCGTGGTGCATTTCTCCTCCTTCTCGTGTCCTGCTTCGGGAGGAGTACGTGCCTCTCGGCCGCCGGTCCTTACCTCGCCGGTAAGAACCACGCCCTGTGCGACACCTACTCGGCGTGACCAAGGGAGGCACCATGCAGAAACGAGAAGTCGTGATCGCCGGGGGCGGGCTTGCCGCCGCGCGCGCGATCGAGTCGTACCGAGCAGCGGCAGGCGAGGGGCGCGTCGCGCTCGTCGCCGAGGAGGCGACGCTGCCCTACCACCGGCCCGCACTGTCCAAGCGCTACCTCCGCGGCGAGACGACCGAGACCCCGTACGTAGCGGACGAGGCCTTCTACCGCGACCACGGCGTCGACGTGCGGCTCGAGACCCGCGTCGTGGCCGTCGACCCCGGAGCACGCGCGGTCACGCTCGACGAGGGGAGCCGCCTGCGCTACGACAAGCTCCTGCTCACGACGGGCGCGGCGCCGCGCCGGCTCCACGTGCCCGGCGCCGACCTCGACGGGGTCTTCGCCCTGCGCACGATCGAGGACTCGACCGCGATCCGCGACGCGGCGAGCGCGGCCGAGCGGGCCGTCGTCGTCGGCGGCGGCTTCATCGGCATGGAGGCGGCGGCGTCGCTGCGCCGGCTCGGCCTCGAGGTGACGCTGATCCACCTCGGCGACGGCCTCTTCGACCGGCTCGGCTCGGCAGCGCTGAGCAACGAGCTTGCCGCCCTTTACCGCCGAAAGGGCGTCGAGCTACTCCTCGGACACGAGGTAGCAGGCTTTGGCGGCGGCGGCACGCTCACGCACGTGGAGACCACGAGAGGTCTTCGCGTCGAGGCCGATCTCGCCGTCGTCGGCGTGGGCGTGGTGCCGAACGTCGGCTTCCTCGCCGGAAGCGGTCTGGCCGTCGAAAACGGCGTCGTCGTGGACGCGCGGTTCGAGACGAACGCGCCGGACGTCCACGCCGCCGGCGACGTCGCCACGTTCTTCGACCCGCTCTACGGCCGCCGGCGCCGGCTCGAGCACTGGTCGAACGCGAGTTACCAGGGCACCGAGGTCGGGCGCCTTCTTGCCGGCGGCGACGGCGGCTACGACACCGTCTCCTCGTTCTTCAGCGAGGTTTTCGGCTCGACGATCAAGGTGTTCGGCGACGTCAGTCGTCACGACACGTTGACGACCGAGGGATCGCTCGACGGGGGCTTCGTTGCGGCCTACGGGCACGGGGGCCGGCTCGTCGGTGCGCTCACCGTCGGCCTGAGCGACGAGCTCGAGACGCTCGCCAGGGAGCTCATCGAGGCGCGCGCGCCTGCCGACGCACTCGCCGGGGACCTGCTCGCCGCCTAGGTGCGCGCTGACGTGTGTTTGAGCCGACGCGACGAGTGGGAACTGACTGACCAGTCAGTCAGCACGTTCGACTGCACCTGAGTCGGGCAGCGCACGGAGTTTCGGGGGACCATGTGCGCGCCCGGCTCGCCTTGCGCGCGAATGAACACCTTCGTCAGGGTCGACCAAGCGCGCTTGTTCGGCGCTAGCACTTCGGCTGCCAGAGGGCGATCTCGGCGCCGGCCGGAGCCGCGACGACGCTGCGCCAGCCGACGGGGCCTTCGCGAGCATCGAGCAGGACAGCGGCTCCGAGCCGACGTGCGTGCTCGGTCGCTTCTGCGACGTCCGCGACCTCGACGTAAGGCAGCCAGATCGAGCTGCCCGACTCGCTCTCGACTGCTCCGCCGGCGATGCAATCGCCGAGCTCGAGTGTGAGGTACGAGCCCCCGGCCAACTCGACGCGTTCGGCATTCCAGCCGAACAGCCGCGTGTAAAAGGCGCACGCGCGCCCGAGGTTGCCCGTGCGGAGCTCGAGATGGACGACGGAGTTGGCGGAGAGCGGCTTCATGCCCTCGCTATGTTCGACCGCGCTGCCGCGCACGACTCATCGCCTTGAGCGATGATTTCGGCGCAGATCGCCCGTCTAACTGGTAGATGACCGTTTCTGCGACAGAAGCCGCGCTCGAGCAACAGCTGCTCGATGCTGCCCGTGCCGGCGACGAGGATGCGTTCGCACGCCTCGTCGAAAGCCACCGCGCGCAGCTCCATGCCCATTGCTACCGGATGCTCGGCTCGCTCCACGACGCCGAGGACGCACTCCAGGAGGTGCTCCTGCGCGCCTGGCGCGGATTGCCGAGGTTCGGGCGCCGGAGCTCGCTGCGCACGTGGCTGTACAGGATCGCGATGAACGTCTGCCTGGACGCGATCGCTCGGCGGCCGAAGCGGGTGCTGCCCGTCGACTATGGGCCCGCGGCGAAGACCGCGAGCCAGACCGAGGTAGGAGAGCCGCTCGTCGAGTCCGTCTGGGTCGAGCCGTACCCGGACGAGATCCTGGGCGTCGAGGACGGCTACGCCGCGCCCGAGGCTCGGTACGAGGAACGCGAGGCCGTCGAGCTCGCCTTCATCGCGGCGCTTCAACATCTCCCGGCCAGGCAGCGCGCCGTCCTGATCCTGCGCGAGGTCCTGGCCTTCTCGGCCAGAGAGGTGGCTGAGACCCTGGACACCTCGGTCGCCTCGGTGAACAGCGCCCTGCAGCGAGCACGCAGGACCGTTGAGGGCCGGCTCCCTCAGCAGAGCCAGCAGGAGACGCTGCGCGCGCTCGGCGATGATCGCGTCCGCGAGCTCGTCGAGGCGTACGTCGACGCTTGGCGGCGAGGCGATGTCGCCGCGGTGCGCAAGCTTCTAGCGGAGGACGCGGAGTTCTCGATGCCCCCGTGGGCGAGCTGGTGGCGTGGCCGCGACACGATCGCCGCCTTTGCCAAGGAGGCCGTGGAGATCTGCGCCGAGGCGCGCAGCGTGCCGATCACTGCAAACGGCCAGGCTGCGATCGCCTACTACACCCGGGACGGCGAGTCGGATCGCTTCATCGCAACGGCACTGGACGTACTGACGTTCGAGGGCTCGCGGATCAAGTCCATCACGGCCTTCGTCACTCCGGGGCTCTTCGAGCGGTTCGATCTCGCGTCGGAGCTGACGAGCTAGTACTTCTAGTCGCAGACGACCGGCTGATCGTAGTAGCGCCGAACGCTCGAGCCGATCCGCGACACGTCCGTGCCGTAGACGTGGATCGAGATCGCCGTCTCGTCGCCGATGTTGCGGACGCGGTGGATGTCGCCGGGAGGCGCGAACCCGCTCACGTCGCCGGCCTCGTTCACGCTCACGCCGCTCTCGACGAGGACGCCTCGCTCCTCGTCCAGGCGGTAGAGCTCCTCGTACTCCACGCCCTGCACGATCCCGAACACGCACCAGGTGACGTGGTCGTGGATCGGCGTCTCCTGTCCGGGCCGCCAGACGAGGGCGACGACCGAGAAGCTTCCGTCCGGCTCCGTGTGGAGCACGTGGCTCCGGTGTCTGTCCGGGTCCCCTCGCCGCTGCTCGCGGGTGATCACGCCGGCCGTGGGGAGCTCGCGCCGCAGGGCGGCGGCCACCAGCCGGGAGGTCTCGTGCCAGTCCGAGTGCCCGTTGACGACAGCGCGAACCGCCGTCACGAGCTCGTTGAGGCCGAGTGCAGCAGGTTTCGCCAGATGTCGGGTCGCGCTCATCGGGTCTCTCCTGTTGAGACCGCCCATGCGCGCCGAACTCATCGGCCCGGCCACGGAGTGCCCGAGCTGGCCCGTCGCTCCCGACCGGGAGCGAGCGTAAGCGGGACGACGTCGTGACGACGCCAGATCGGGCGAGACCTCACTCCTCGCTGGGCGCGTACGTGGCGAGGATCGCGCCTGCGGGCGTCACCTCGCTGTCGACGAGCCGCAGCGGCTTACGTACGCCGTCTTCGCGGAAGATTCGCTTGCCGCCTCCGAGGGTGACCGGGTCGATCATCAGCCGCAGCTCGTCGACGAGGTCGTGCTCGAGCAGCGTCTGGACGAGCTCCGTGCTGCCGATGACGTGCAGGTCCGCCCCGTCTTCCTGCTTCAGCGCCGCGACCGCCTCGGCGACGTCCCCCTCGAGCACGCTCGAGTTCTGCCACTCGAGCGGGTCGCCGAGTGTGCGCGACGCGACGTACTTAGGCTTCGAGTTCAGCGGCTCTGCGATGACCTGCTCCTCCTCCGGGGCGTTCGGCCAGTACGCCGCGAAGATCTCGTACGTGCGGCGGCCGAGGACGAAGCCGCCTGCCTCGACGATGCCTTCGAGCGCGCGCTTCTGCGCGGCCTCGTCGTTCATGTACTGCATGTGCCAGCCGCCGTGCCGGAAGCCTCCGCTCGTGTCCTCCTCCTCCCCGCCGGGCGCCTGAGCGACCCCGTCGAGGCTCATGAACTCGTTGACGATCAGCTTGCGCATCTCGGTCCCCTTTCGTCGTTCGATCGTTCCGAGAGTTCGGACGAAGTAGCGGCGCGAAAGTCATCGGATCCCAGCGCTCTCCCTAGGCCGTCAGCTCGCGGGCGAGCGGCGTGGTGAAGCGGGGAAGCACGCTCGTCTCGCCGAGCCACGCCGCCAGTCGCTCCACCTCAGCCTCGATCGCGTCAACGGCGTCTCGACCCACGTCCTCGAGGAGCCGGAACGCGACCTCGGCGTCCTTGCGCATCGCCCAGCCGCCGACGATGCGCCCGTTCCACCACACGGTCGGCCCCGCGTTGCCGGAGGTGTCGAACAGCGCCGGTCCGTGCTCGCCGAGATACCAGTCGCGTTCCTTCCAGCCCATCACGGTCGGATCCAGGGCCGGGAGCAGCGCAGCCCAGGGCTCGGGCTCCGGCTCGGGCTCGTCGTCGCCGGGGAGCACGAGCCCCGGTACACCGTCGAGATCGACCTCGACTGCCCCGATCACGGCCAGCGCCGCACGGGTCTGAGTCAGGTTCCAGCCGCTCCACCACTTGAGGTCGGCGACGGTCGCTGGCCCGAAGGCGCGGAGCCAGCGCCGCGCAAGCTGGGCCCGCGCCTCCTCCGGCTCGAGGCGCGGGAGCGGCTCGGACAACCAGGACGCCGTCGGTAGCCAACTCCACTGGCTGCTCGTCCAGGCTCCCCGAGGGCGTCCGCGGACGATGCTCCCTTCGGCGGCGAGCAGGAACAGCACCCAGGTGGTCATGCTGATGCTGCCGGCCCACTTCTTCCCCGCGCCGTAGTGCAGCTTCTTCCGCAGCAGCGGAACTTCGGCCGAGAGCTCGGCCGCGTACGCCTCGCCGCGCGCCCGCAGCGCCTGCAGGGCGGCCGCGCAAGCCTTGTCGAGCCAGGCGGCGCCGTCCCGCGCGATCCCACCTTCTTCGATGAGCTTCGCGTACCGCCGCCGCTGGGCGGACGCGATCGCCTCTGTGCACGCCGCTTTCACGACGGCCGCCAGGTCGAGCGGGAAGACGAACATCGTCCGCCGCATGCCGATCATCCGCAGGAGCGTTCGCTCCTCATAGAGGGCGCGCGAGACCTCCGCCGCCTCCGGACTGTCGAGGCGTGCGCGGGCCGCCAGGTACACGGTCGCGGGATCGGTGGCGTGAAGGCCCGCCATCCCAGCGGCCAGCTCGACGGGATCGCCGGCCTTCGCGCCCGGCGCGAGGAAGTGCCGGCGCGCGAGTCGCACGCGGCGCTCCTCCACCGAGACCGTCCGCACGGACCTACGGATTGCGATTTGACGTGCCGACGCGGCCGGTCGCGAAGACCTGCCACGTCGACGCAGATGACGACGCGGACGACGATGACGCCACGAGAAAAGGCCGCCGGCCGGCTGAGGGAGAGGAACCTCCGGACAAAGGTGTGGGCAACCGTACTCTCAGCGCGGTCTCGGCGTGCCACCATTCCCGGCGTGAGGGCCGTTCTCGTCGTCGACGATCACCCGACCTTCCGCAGAACGGCGCGCGCACTGCTGGAGAGCGGACGGAGCGAGGTAGCTCGCCGAACCGGAAACGGCGTCGACGTCGCGTTGCTCTGGAGCCGGGCGCAGAGCCGTCTGAAGGTCATGGTCAGCGACGGTCGGCTCTGCCACCGCCTCGATTTCGACGTCGCCGGAGCTGACGAGATCAGCGCGTTCCGCGAGCCGTTCGCCGATGCGGCAGCACTTCTGGCGGCCGACGGGCGATGAGTTTTTCGACCTCGAGCCGTCTGAAAGGGAAACCGCATCGGAAGGGAGTGCGCGCGTGACCGAGCACGAGGAAGGCACTACGGGGAATCCGTCGCCGCCGGCCGGCGTTGACGAACGTATGGCAGAGCGCCGAGCTGCCCACGAGCGCCTCTCGACGGGCGCACTCGCGCGCTGGTCGCGGGCGAACGCGCGGCACCCGTGGCGCGTGATCGCAAGCTGGGTCGTGATCGTCGCGGCCCTCTTCGCGCTGGTCACAACCGTCGGCGGCAGCCTCAAGGACGAGTT
>JBKPFD010000325.1:0-2386 GCA_046729155.1 Actinomycetota bacterium | reverse complement strand
GTAGTAACCGACCTACCGAAGCCAAGACTCGGCTGGGCCAGCTGCGGAAATGTCACCAGAAGATGAGCTCGTCAACGCTCGTCATGCCTGGCTCGCGGGCCGACCCTCGGCCCGGCGCTGGGACGATCGAAGCCCAGGGCCAGCAGATCGGCGCCCCGTATCGCGAGCGAGGCGCCCGAAGGCGCCTCGCTTAACAACTACTCGAGCGCGTTGGATCAGGGGGTGCGCGGGCCTTGTGGCTGTCGCGAAATGCCCTCGACCACCTGTCCGGTGTCCTTGTCTTTCCCTTGCAGGGCGACGTCGGCCTGTGAAACCACGCCGACGAGGCGATCGTCCTCGGCGGTCACGGCCAGACGCCTCACCTGATACCGCGCCATAACCTTGAGCGCGTCCGAGAGATCGTCGTCGGGACTCACGGTGAGTAGCTCGCGCGAGGAGACCTCGGACGCCGGCATCCCGCGCGGATCTTTGCCCTTGGCGACGGCGCGTACCACGATGTCGCGATCTGTGACGATCCCGACAAGCCGATCGCCTTCGACGAGCGGAACCGCTCCCACATCTTCGGCTTCCATCACCTCGGCGACCTCGTTCAAAGGCGTCTGAGGCGTCACGGCACGCGGTCTCTGCGTCATGACATCTCCAACTTTGGTGCCCATCTCGCCTCCTTTCGGGGTTTCTTCAGTGTTTTCCGGCATCACCTCCACCAAACCCGAGGTCTCGGTGCGCGCTCGGCGGATACGCGTTCGCCCGGCCAAACCGGCTAGTTCAGGAGCGAAGGTAGTGACTTCGGAAAACTGCGCAATTTGCGGAAAGAAGAGGCGCGGAGCGGACTCGAACCGCTGTACGGGGCTTTGCAGGCCCCTGCCTAACCTCTCGGCCACCGCGCCAGGACCAGCGCATGGTATCCCCGCTCGGCGGGTAGCCTCCGAGCGGAGATGGGGCAACAAAGCCTGCTCGACGACACCGCCGCGCCGCTCCTCCCCGACCGGCTCTCACTGAAGGCGCTGCGTGAAGCGGCAGCCGGGTGCAAGGCTTGCGACCTCTGGAAGACGGGGACGCAGACCGTCTTCGGCGAGGGGTTAGCGAAGGCAGAGGCGATGTTCGTCGGCGAGCAGCCGGGCGATCAGGAGGACAAGGCCGGCAGGCCGTTCGTGGGACCGGCCGGACAGCTCTTCGACCGGGCGCTCGAGGAGGCCGGCATCGACCGCTCGCTGGCCTACGTGACGAACGTCGTCAAGCACTTCAAGTGGCAGGCGCGCGGGAAGCGGCGCATCCACCAGAAGCCGAACTGGGCCGAGATCACGGCCTGCCGGCCGTGGCTCGACGCCGAGCTCGCAGTCGTCAAGCCGCAGGTCCTCATCCCGCTGGGCGCCACCGCCGCGCAGGCCCTGCTCGGACGCGACTTCCGCGTCACGAAGCATCGCGGCGACCCGGTTCCGTCGGATCTGGCCCCTGTCGTCATCGCCACCGTCCACCCGTCCTCGATTCTCCGCGCCGACGACCGCGAGGCCGAGTTCGCCGCCTTCGTCGGCGACCTGAAGACGGTCGCCGCGCATCTCTAGTCAAGACTCGGGACCGATCGGCCGAAGCAGACAATGGTGGGTCACCTTCTGCCGAAGTAACGTGAACGCGTGAGCGACAGCGACCTCAAGCGCAAGGCCGAGCTCGCGGAGCTCCTGCTCCACGCCGCGCGCCAGCTCGGCGAGAGCCTCGAGCCGCACCGCGTCTACGAGCGCTTTCACGAGCTGCTCGCGGATGTCGTCCCGCACGACGGCATCGTCATCTCCTCCTTCGACGCCCGTGACGATCTCATCCGCTGCGACTACGCGTGGGCCGACGGCAAGGTCATCGACGCGACGAAGTTGCCGCCGCTGCTCCTGAACCGCGAAGGAGGCGGCATGCAGAGCCGCGTGATCGTCAGCGGCGAGCCCGAGCTCTTCAACGACGTCCCCCAGCGCGTCGAAGGCGCCGGCGAGTTCTACAACGTCGACAGCGAGGGCAAGGTCGAGAAGATCCCCGAGTCGGGGCCCGCCGGGACGAGCGCCGCGATGATGGTTCCGGTCAAGGACGAAGGGCGCGTCGTCGGCGTCGTCCAGCTGATGTCGGACCGCGGGCAGTACTCGACCGACCACCTCGAGATCTTCGACGGCCTCGTCGTCCAGATGAGCGCGGCCGTCCGCAACGCGCGGCTCCAGCAAGAGCGGCGGCGTCTCGAGTCGGCCGAGGCCGCCGCGCGTGCCGTCGCGGCCGAACGCGAGCAGGCGGCACAGGTGCTCCGGGCGCTGGGCGACGGGACCTTCTTCGTCGACCGCGACGGGATCGTCCGACTCTGGAACCGGGCGGCCACGCTCGCGACGGGCATCGACGACGAGCAGGTCCTCGGACG
>JBKPFD010000324.1:0-2758 GCA_046729155.1 Actinomycetota bacterium | reverse complement strand
GATGCGAACCGCGGCGTTGGTGCGTAACCTGGCCAAGAAAGCCGCGGTGAGCGATTGGAGGGCCCGCCGCACTGACCCCCCGAGCGGCGGGCCTTCTGTTTGGTCCCGGCCCACGGGGCCGGGACTCGCCGAAAGTGCTGGGGCACTTTCGGCGACTAAAAGCACAGCTCGCTGAGTAAGACGCCTCGCACACGCCCGCCTCTTAGCGGGGTAGGGTTCTGGGACCGGCGATACGATGGGGTCGATGGTCAAGCGGGTTCTTCTTGCGTCCCCTCGCGGGTACTGCGCTGGGGTCGAGCGGGCTGTCGACACCGTCGAGAAGTTGCTCGATCTGCACGGGCCGCCCGTCTACGTGCGGAAGCAGATCGTGCACAACGCTCACGTCGTGCGGGACCTCGAGGCCCGCGGGGCGATCTTCGTCGAGGACGAGCGCGAGGTGCCCGAGGGCGAGACGGTCGTCCTCTCCGCGCACGGCGTGGCGCCGTCCGTGTACGGGAACGCGAAGGCGCGTCGGCTGAACACGATCGACGCCACGTGCCCGCTCGTGTCGAAGGTCCACGTTCAGGCGCGCAGGTACGCGGCCGACGGCTACACGATCCTGCTCATCGGCCACGAGGGACACGAGGAGGTCGTGGGGACGACAGGCGAAGCGCCCGACTCGACGATCCTCGTCCAGTCCGTCGCCGATGCGGAGGCGCTCGAGTTGGACCCCGACGCGAAGGTCGCCTACATCACGCAGACCACGCTGTCCGTCGACGAGACCGGCGAGATCATCACTGCGCTGCGCCGGCGGTTCCCGAACATCCATGCACCGAAGAAGGAAGACATCTGCTACGCGACTTCCAACCGGCAGTGGGCGGTGAAGGACCTGCTCGAGGAGGTCGAGCTGCTCCTCGTCATCGGCTCGCGGAACTCGTCGAACTCGAACCGGCTCGTCGAGGTCGCGCGTGCCGGCGGCGTCGCCGCGCATCTGATCGACGACGAGACTGACATCGACGAGTCCTGGCTCGAGGGCGTAGAGACCGTGGGCGTCACCTCGGGCGCGTCGGCGCCGGAGAAGCTCGTCGAGCGCGTCTGCGACTGGTTCCGGGCACGCGGGATCGACGACATCTCCGCGCACCGGATGGTCGACGAGGACGTTGAGTTCCGGCTGCCTGTCGAGCTGCGCCGCGAGCTTGCGCTCGCGGAGAGCCAGACCTAGCCGCCGCTGCCCTTCTCGCGCCGCTCCTCGCCGGATCGCCGGTCTTTACCGGATCGCCGGTCACGGTTCGGGTCGCCGGTCTTCTTTCGCCGATCCTCGCCGGAGCGCCGATCCTTGCCGGAGCGCCTTTCGGGCCCCGAGTAGCCGCCTTTCACGAGGCGATCATGACGCCCGGCGGCGCCGGAAGCTAGGTCCGCTTCTGTTTCCGCCGGAAGCAGTCGACGGTGTGATCGTCGACGAGGCCGACGGCTTGCATGAACGCGTAACAGACCGTGGGGCCGACGAAGCGGAAGCCTCGGCGCTTGAGGTCCTTGCTCAGTCCCTTCGATTCGTCCGTCTCGGCCGGAAGTTCTTGGACCGAGCGCCAGGAGCCGACGATCGGCTTGCCGTCGACGAAGCTCCAGAAGTAGGCGTCGAGGCTGCCGAGCTCCTCCCGCACTTCCAGCACCCGCTGGGCGTTGTTGACGGTCGACTCGACTTTCAGCCGATTGCGGACGATGCCGGGATCGCGCAGGAGCCGCTCGACTTCGCGCTTGCTGAACCGCGCCACCTTTTCGGCGTCGAACCCGGCGAACGCGTCGCGGTAGCCGTCGCGCTTGCGCAGGATCGTCGACCACGAGAGCCCGGCCTGCGCGCCCTCGAGCGTGAGCATCTCGAACAGATGCGTGTCGTCGTGCGAGGGCACGCCCCACTCCTCGTCGTGGTACGCGACGTAGAGCGGGTCGCTCTCGGGCACCCAGTCGCAGCGCTTCACGCCTTGGCGATCTGAGGCTCGGCCGACCCGCCGTCCGTGCGGATCTCGACGGCGAGCACTTCACCCTTGATCCAGTCGGAGTGCTCGAGCAGGTCCGCCTGCGACGCGGGCAGGGTGACGACGATCCGGTCGGTGAGCTCCAACCCCGCGGCCCGGCGCATCGAGTTCAGCTCGTGGATCAGATCCAGCACGCGGCCTTCGGTCCGCAACTCGTCGTCCAGGGTCGTGTCCACCGCGACCGTGAGCCCGTCGCCTCCCGCCACAGCCCAGCCCTCGCGGCCGTGCTGCTCGACGAGCACCTCGTCGGCGCCCAGCTCGTGCCCCGCGACGCGGACACCGCCGCCCGGCAGCTGCTCGTAGTCGCCCGCCGCCAGCGCGGCACGCACGGGGCCGAGCTCCTTGCCGAGCTTCGGCCCGAGTGCGCGCAGGTTCGGCTTCACCGTCAGCTCGGTTGCCTCGACATCGCCGAACTCGACCTCCTTGACCCTCAGCTCGTCGCGGATCTCGTCCGTGTGACTGCGGGCGAGGCCCGCCCCCTCGACAACGAGTCGGCGCAGCGGCTGGCGCAGCTTCAGGCCAGAAGCCGCGCGTGCCTGACGGCCCAGCTCGACGACGCGCCGCGTCTCGGCCACCTCCGCGAGCAGCTGCTCATCACGCTCGCCGGCGTCCTGCCAGCGCACGAGGAACACCGACTCCGGCGAATCCTCCGACCGCAGCACGCGCCAGAGGTGGTCGGCGAGGAACGGCATCACGGGCGCGATGACGACCAGCGACCGCGTGAGCGCGCGCCACAACGTCTCGAG
>JBKPFD010000323.1:0-4712 GCA_046729155.1 Actinomycetota bacterium | reverse complement strand
CTTCGACGACGAAGGCGTCCCCGCCCGGAGCGACCCGATTGTCCAGGCGGGCGTCTTGCGCGGGTTCCTGACCTCGCGGGAGACCGCTGCGCGGCTGGGCGCGGGGGCCGGCGGCTCGATGCGAGCCGAGAGTTGGAGCCGAATGCCGCTCGTCCGGATGACGAACCTCAACCTCGAGCCCGGCGAGGGCACGCTCGAGGAGCTCATCGAGGGCGTGGACGAAGGGCTGTACCTGGAGACGAACAAGAGCTGGTCGATCGACGACAAGCGCCTCAACTTCCAGTTCGGCACGCAGATCGCCTGGGAGATCAAGGGCGGCAAGCTCGGTCGCATGCTCCGCGACGCGACGTACACAGGGACGACGCCGGTCTTCTGGGGCTCGCTGGACGGCGTCGCGGGCCGTGACGCCTGGGTGCTCTACGGGCTGACGAACTGCGGCAAGGGCCAGCCGGGGCAGTCGGCGCACGTCTCGCATGGGGCCGCGCCGACGAGGTTCCGCGACGTGGAGGTCGGGGTCCGCACGTGAGCCGCGCGCTCGACCTCGCCGAAGCCGCGCTGAAGGCGGCCGAGGCCGACGACGCCGAGGTCCTCGTCCACAGCGAGCGCTCCGGGCTGGCGCGCTACGCGGCATCGGAGGTGCACCAGCCGACGCTGATCGAGGACACGTTCGTGCGCCTTCGTGTCCTGCGGGACGGCAAGGTCGGCTCGACGCTCACGAACCGGGTCGACGACGAGGCCCTGACGGAGCTAGCTCGCCGAGCAGCCGAGGTGGCCGACAGTGGCCGCGCTGATCCCGACTTCCCGGGATTCGCGCCGGCCGCCGAGACGCCGTCCGTCGAGGGGTACGACGAGGAGACCGCGGCGCTCGGCGCCGACGACCAGGCAAGGCTCGCCGCCGCCGCGATCGCAGCGGGCGACGGCTTCGGGCTCTACGGCTATTTCACGAGCGCCGTGACGGACGTGGCGATCGCCTCGACGACCGGGAACGAGACGCAGCAGAGCCTCACGGACGCCGTCTGTCTCTGCCTCGCCGCCGGCGAGGAGGCGTCGGGCTATGCGGTCGGGACCGGCTGGCGCGTCGCGGACGTCGACGTCGAGGCGACCGCGCGCGAGGCGGCCGAGAAGGCAGCTCGCACGCGCGGGGCGCAGCAACTCGAGACCGGCCCCTACCGAGCGGTTCTCGAGCCGTATGCGATCGCCGACCTCCTGCTCTGGTTCGGCTACGACAGCCTGAGCGGCCTCGGGTACGTCGAGGAGCGGAGCTACTTCTGCGGGCGGCTGGGCGAGCGCGTGTTCGACCCGAAGGTGTCGCTCGCGGACGACGCGCTCGACCCGCAGAACCTGCCGACCGCCTTCGACTTCGAGGGAACGCCCAAGCGGCGCATCGAGCTCGTCGAGGACGGCGTCGCCCGTAGCGTCGTCTGGGATCGCGCGACTGCGGCGCGCGCAGGCGAGGGCCACGAGTCGACCGGACACGCGCCGCCGGAGTCGATCAAGTCGCTCGGCCCTCTCCCCTTCGCGCTCTCGATGGGCCCGGGCGAGGCCGCGTCGACCCAGGAGCTGGCCGGCCTCGTCGGCGACGGCATCTACGTGACGCGGCTGCACTACCTGAGCATCGTCGACCCGCGCGAGGGGATCCTCACCGGGATGACGAAGGACGGCACCTTCCGGATCCGTGACGGCCAGGTCGCCGAGCCGCTGATCAACCTTCGCTTCACGGTCTCGCTGCCGGAGGTGCTGGCCGACGTCCCCGGTCTCACGCGCGCGCGGACGCTCGTGAACCTGAACGACTTCTACGACGAGCGGTTCGCGCTGGCGGCCCTCGTGCCCGCGATCGCGACGGCGCGCTTCAACATCACCGGCACCGGTTCAGGGCCCGGTCTCTAGCGAGACGCGCGAGTAGTCGGCGACGCCGAGGCTGTCCAGCCGCCAGCCACGGACGCGCCGTGAGACGAGCCGCGCCTCCGCTACCCGGGCGAGCGGCACGACGAGGGCGCCGTCGCGCAGGCGCTGGTCGAGGCGGTCGAGCGGCCCGCCGCCGAGCCCGAGCGCGGCGAAGAGCGCATCCGGGCGCGGGTCGGCCGGGATCAGCCGCACGAAGCGCGCGTCGGCACGCCGCGCACCCGGGACGAGCGTCACGGGGAGGCCGATCTGGCGCCACTCGGCCCAGGGGATCTCGGCCGCCTCGACGAGCTCTCGCACGTTCGGGACGGCGAGGCGCACCGGGACTCGCGGGAGAGCGCGGATCGACGCCCGGGCACGCCGCGCATTCGCGACTCCCGCCGGGTCGGCGCCGGGCAGGAGCCCGAAGGCTGCGGGCGCGACCTTCTCCGGGATGAGCGCCTGGTACTCGCCTCGCGGGGCCGTCAACCAGTAGGCGCGACGCACGGCACGCGGGACGCGCGGCTCGAAGACGACGACGTCGACGCCGAGGAGGCTGCGGGCTCGGAGGGTAGGGCCGAGCGTGTGATCGGCAGCGAGCGCCCGGATCTCGCCCTGCGGGACGGGCGCCTCGTCGAGCTCGCCGCGCTTGAACGCCCGGACTGCCTCGTACGGGTCAAGCCGGCGGAAGACGATCGTCAGGCCGGGACGGGCGACGACGACGCGGTCGCGTGTGCGCCGCACGAGGTGGAACCGGCGGCCGGAGAGAGCATGCGCGACGGTCGCCTCGCCGAAGGCCGGGTCTAGGGCAACCCGCAGCGTGTTTGCAGGGCCATGGACAGGCAGCGCCGCCTGTCTCTCCTCGGTCGAGTGGCAACCCGTCGCCACGAGGGCGACGACGAGCAATGCGCCGCAGCGGCGCACAGCTCTACTTGAGCATCCGGTAGAGGACGACCGTGTTGACGAAGAAGATGGCGCCCACGACCACCGTCAGGCGCGTCAGATTCCGCTCGACGATGTGCGTCCCGCCTTGTGAGGCCGGGACGTAGCCCATCCCGCCCATGCCCGTGTCGCGCCCGGAGTGCATGAGCACGAGGGCGACGAGGGCGATCGACGTGATGAAGTGCCAGAAGACGACGACCGGGAGAACGATTGCGGAGACCGGGAGCACAGCCGGCCGAGGATAGCAGCCAGTACTCTGAGCCCATGGCGCGCTGGCAGGCGGTTTTCGCGGCCGCGGCGGCGGCGTTCGCGCTCTCCGCCTCGCCGGCGGCCGCGCACGAGGAACCGGCTACTGCGGCGCCGGTCCTGAGCGCCTTCGCGCGCACGCTGGTCGGCTTCCAGCCCGCGGTCGCGGCGCCCGGCCGCAACGTCGAGATCGTCGGCCATGTCGATCCGCGCGAGGACTCGAACGGCAACGTGTGGACTCACCGCGGCTACGCGTACATGGCGAGCTACGGCAGCGCGGGCTCGGCGTGCGGCAGCGGCGTTCGCGTCTTCGACCTGCGCGATCCGAAACGGCCGCGCCGCGTCGCCGCCTTCGGGCGCGGCGACTCGAGCCCTGCGCTCGCCGGCGCGTACACCGACCAGGTGCGGATCCAGCGAGCGCGCACGCCTTCATTCCGGGGTGACCTCGCTGCAGTCGGCCTCCAGCGCTGCAGGCCGCCGTTCGATGCATCGGGCGGAACTCGTGGCTTCGCCTTGTTCGACGTCACCGTGCCGACCCGGCCGCGACTTCTCTCGATCGTGAACACGCTGCCCGCGCACGGGTCGCACGAGCTCTGGCTCCAGGCGGTCGGCAACCGCGCCTACGCCTACACGGCGATCCCGCGCGCCGAGCTGCACAGCTCGCCCGACGGCGTCACGCCGGGGAACCCGGACTTCCGGATCTATGACGTGTCCGACCCGCGCGCGCCGCGCCAGGTCGGCCAGTGGGGGATCTGGGCGAACCTCGGCATCAAGCCGAGCGCGGGGCAGTTCGTGCACTCCGTGATCACGAACCCGGCCGCGACGAGGGCCTACCTCTCATACTGGGAGTTCGGGACCGTGATCCTCGACATCACGAATCCCGCGCGCCCTCTCTACGTCTCGCGCGCGCTCGATCCCGGACAGCACGAGCCCCCGCACTCGCACTCGGCCGCCCTCGCCGCCGGCGGACGCGTCCTCGTCGAGACGCAGGAGTTCGGCCGCTTCTTCCGCTTCACCGGGACCGGCTATCCGCGCTTCTTCGACCTCACCGACGAGCGCAACCCCGCGCTGCTCAGCCGCTTCGTGCCGCCCGGCACCGAGAGCAGCACGGTTCACGACCCCCGCGTCGTCGGCAACCGGCTCTTCCTCTCCTGGTACGACGAGGGCGTGTGGGTGCTCGACATCTCGCGACCGCTCTTCCCGCGCGAGCTCGGGCACCTCGTGCCGAGCAGGGGCCAGAACCCCGGTAATCCGTTCTGCCCCGCGTGCACTTTCGTCTGGGGCATCTACCCGTTCGGCGACCTCTTCGTCGCCTCGGACATGAACACCGGGCTCTGGGTGTTCAAGCTGCGCTGCACCGTGCCCGACGTGCGCGGGATGACGCTCGCGCGGGCACGCGTGGCGCTCGCGCGGGCCGACTGCCGTAGCGGGCGCGTGCGACGGACGGCTTCCGGCCGCGGCGCTCGGGTCGTCGCGCAGACGCCCCGGCCCGGCGCGCATCCGCGGTTCCCGTCCGCGGTCGTGCTGACGGTCGGCCGGCGCTAGCCGGACGCGACCTCCAGGATCCTCTCGACGAGGTCGGACCCGATCCGGTCCTTCGTCAGGAAGCCGACCGCGCCCGCCTGCCGCGAGCGATCGACGTC
>JBKPFD010000322.1:0-9468 GCA_046729155.1 Actinomycetota bacterium | reverse complement strand
TGACCAAGGCTGCGCTGCGCGAAGGCGAATGGGTGTTGATCTGGGGAATCGGGGCCGGCGTCGCCACGGCGGCGAACGCGATCGCCAGGGCTCTCGGCGCACGGACGATGATCACCTCGTCGAGCTACGAGAAGCTCGAGCGCGTCGAGGCTGAGGTGAAAGTCGACCACGAGCGCGACGACGTCGTCGCGGCCGTCAAGGACGCGACAGGCGGGCTCGGGGCGGACGTCGTCGTCGAGCACGTCGGCGAGGCGACGTGGCAGCGCAGCCTCCAAGCCGCGCGCTCGGGCGGGCGGATCGTCGTCTGCGGCGCGACGACGGGCCCGAACCCGCCGGCAGCGCTGCACCGGATCTGGTGGAAGCAGCTGACGATCTTCGGCTCGACGATGGGCACCAAGGTCGACTTCGAGGGCGCCTTCGAGCTGGTCAAGAGCGGACGCGCGAAGCCGATCGTCGACGAAGTCTTCCCGCTCGCGGAAGCGGCGGCGGCACACGAGCGCATGGAGCGCGGCGAGCAGCTCGGCAAGATCGTGCTCAGGATTCCCGGCTGAGCCGCTGTTCGCGGTAGGCCTTGCCCTCCGCGACGAGCGCCTCGAACAACGCGAAGTCCTCGCCCTCCTCCGGGTGCCAGAGCACGCCGAGCGCGAAACGCTGCGAGGGATCCTCGAGCGCCTCGATTGTCCCGTCCTCGGCCCACGCCGCCTCGCGCAAGCCCTCGCCGAGCCGACCGAACCCCTGGTGGTGCGACGACTTCACCGGCGCGCGGTCACCGAGCACCTCCCCGAGCAGCGTCTCCGTCTTCACCGTCACTTCGTGGTCGGCCATCGCGCCGGGGGTGTGCCGGTGCTCGTCGTGGCCGACGACCTCCGGGAGGTGCTGGACGAGGTCGCCGCCCCGCGCGACGTTCAGCAGCTGGCTGCCGCGGCAGACGGCCAGGACCGGCATGTCCCGCGCGAGCGCTGCCTCGAGCAGTGACAGCTCGGCGCGGTCCCGCTCCGGGCTGACGCCGTCCGTCTCGGGGTGCGGCTCCGCGCCGTACGTCTCCGGGTCGAGGTCGCCGCCGCCCGAGAAGATGATGGCGTCGAGCGCCGACAACGTCTCGTCGATCGCGTTCGGGCTCGGAGGCACGAGGAGCGGCCGGCCGCCGGCCCGCTCGATCGCGCGCACGTAGCTGAGCGGCGTGAAGGCCGCCGGCTCCGTCCATCCGCCCCAGCTCGCCTCCTCGGCGTACGTCGTGATCCCGATCACCGGCCGCATGCCTTGAACATACCCCCGAGCGCAGACCAGAATCCCGTGTGTTCCTGGTTTACGAGACATATTCACGGGAGCCGCGTTACGGCCGATACCAGAAGACGTGCTGTTCGTCGGCGTTTTCGCGCCTAGTAATCCCGTTCGCCGCCGCTATCGTCTGATCGCGCGTCCGATGGCCCCGTCCTCACTGCAGGAGCGGAGGTACAACGTGGGAGACCTCGAACCGTGCCGCGTGTGAATGAGCACAAGACGATCCTGATCTGCGACGACGAGCCGACGCTGCGCGAGCTCGTGCGCGCGTCGTTGAACGGCGGCTACCGCTTCGCCGAGGCGAGCGACGGCTTCCTCGCCGTCGAGCTCGCCCGCGACCTCCACCCGGACGCGATCGTGCTCGATCTGATGCTGCCTCGGCTGAGCGGGCTCGAGGTGCTGCAGAGGCTCCAGGAGGACGAGTCGCTGTGCTCGATCCCCGTCCTGGTCATGACGGCGTGGAACGACACCGAGGACGCAGCCGTGGCCGCCGGGGCGACGAGCTTCATCACGAAACCGTTCAACCCGGACGATCTGCGCCACGCCGTCGAGGAGATGCTTGCGAACCGATGAGCCGCCTCGGCTTCCCGAACCTGTCGCTCGAAGGCCGCCTGCTGCTGGCGAGCGCGGCGCTGGCGGTCATCGTTGCGGTCGTCTTCGCCGCCCTGATCCTCACGATCACGACCCTCCGGAGCGCCAACGACCAAGAGGCCCACTCGAAAGAGGTAACGGCGGGAGCCCTCGAGCTCGAGAAACTCGTGCTCGACGTGCAGACGGGCCTCACCGGGTACGCGATCACGGGCCGAGAACCAATCCTCCGCCCATACAAGGAGGCGCAGGGCGTCCTTCCTGCCAAGCTCGAGGAGTTCGAACGGCTCCTGGCCGAGGAGCAGAACCCCGCGCAGGCGCGAAGGGCTCGCCGGCTCGTTGAGAGCATCCGGCTCTTTCGCTCCGAGTACGCCGACCCGGTGCTGCGGTTCACCCGGGAGGAAAGTCTCGCAGCGGGCCGCATGGCGACTCAGACCGAGGGTCGGAAACAGGTCGACGATCTTCGCCGCCTGTTCCGGCAGTTCCTGAGCGCTGAGGACGCGCGCGGGGTCGAGCGCGCCGAATCGGCCTCGAACAGCGCGCAGCAGGCGATCGCGTTCGGCATCGCGGGACTGGCGGCTTCGGCCGCTCTGACGGTGCTCTTTGGTCTCTACCTCGCCCGCTCGATCGCCCGCCCGGTGCGCGAGGCCGCGGCGGGCGCAACCCGCTTCGCGGAAGGCGACCTGTCCACTCGGCTCGAAGAAGGCGGCCCCGGCGAAGTCGGCGAGCTGACGCGGGCGTTCAACGAAATGGCCGAGCGGCTCGCGGCCGCCCGCATCGAGCTCGAGGCGCAGAACGCGCGCCTGCGCGAGAGCGAGCGCCTGAAGTCCGAGCTCGTGAACACGGTCTCGCACGAGCTGCGCACCCCTCTCGCGAGCGTCCTCGGCTTCACCTCGATCCTGCTCACGCGCGAGTTCGGCCAGGAGACCCGGCGCCATTACCTCGGCATCATCGACGCGCAGGCGCGCCGGCTCTCGGAGCTGATCGACGACTTTCTCGACGTGCGCCGCATCGAGGAGGGCCGTTTCGAGCTCGCCGACGAGTTGCTGGACATGTCCGCGCTGCTCCGCGAGGAGGCGCAGCTGTACCGGGCGCAGAGCGAGGCCCACGAGGTGCGGGTCGACGTTCCCGCCGGGCCGCTGCAGGTCCGCGGCGACCCAGCGCGCCTGCGCCAGGTGATCGGCAACCTGCTCTCGAACGCGATCAAGTACTCGCCCGACGGAGGCACCGTGGAGCTCGCCGCCGAGCGCAACGGCGGCTCGGTTCAGGTACGCGTCCGGGACCAGGGCGTCGGGATCCCGGAAAGCCAGCAGGGCCGGATCTTCACGAAGTTCTTTCGCGGCGAGATGGCCGGCAGCGGGATCGGCGGCACGGGTCTCGGCCTCGCGGTGTCGCGCGACATCGTCGAATCGCACGGCGGACGGATAGGCTTTGACAGCTCCGAGGGGGAAGGCACGACGTTCTGGGTCGAGCTTCCGGGCGCGGGCGCGAACGGCGGTGAAGGGGTAGCGCCGCGAGGACATCGACGGACGGAGTCGTAAGAGAGGGGCAGGACATGCGGAAGGCTTTGATCATCGTCACGGCGGTCGCCGGCGCCGCGCTCGTCGCGGGTGTGAGCACGCGCGATTCCGCTGCACTCGACAAGCCCGGCACGATCCGGGTCACGACACTCGGGATCCAGCAGCAGTTCGTAGACCGGGGCGCGCGCGGTCGCGGGCCCGGCGACCTGCTCGTCTCGCGGCAGCTTCTCTACAACCGCGGGATCACCTCGAAGGCAATCGGGCACTCCGATCTCGTCTGCACGTTCACGTCGAGCTACGCACGACAGTGCAGCGGCACGTACACCTTGCCGCGCGGCAAGGTCGTCGTCGCGGGCACGGTCACGTTCCGGCAGTTCTACGAGCTGGCCGTGGTCGGCGGCACGGGCCTGTACGACAACGTGCGCGGGTCGCTGACCGTGACCATGCTCTCGCGTCGGCCGCCACGCGAGATTCTGCTTTTCCGACTCGGGGTCTAGCCGAAGCCGAGGATGAACTTGGCGTCGTCCGACATCTTGTCGGGCGTCCACGGCGGGTCCCACACGAGCTCGACCTCGACGTCCTCGACGCCGGGAACAGCCGCCGCGACGTCGTGGATCCCCTCCAGGATCATCGGCCCTGCCGGACAGCCCATCGACGTCAGGCTGTGGATGACCTTCACCTTCGAGCCCTCGACCTCGACGTCGTAGAGCAGCCCGAGGTCGACGATGTCCATCCCGAGCTCGGGATCCTCGACCTGCTTCAGCGCCTCGGTGACCTCTTCTTTCGTCGGCATCCTCGTCCAGGCTACAAGAGCCGAACCTCTTCGCGCCGCTCGCGGGCGAAGAAGTGGATGCCGTCGACGAACCGCACCCAGTTGCAGCGGGTGCACATGACGAGCGAGTGCGTGCGGGCGCTGTCCGCCAGGTAGCGCACACCACGTAGAAGGTCGCCGTTCGAGACTCCGGTCGCCGCGACGATCACCTCGGTCGGAGCGAGGTCGTCGATGGTGAAGACACGCTCGATGTCTTCGATGCCCTGCTCCCGGGCGCGCTCGATCTCGCCACGCGTCGTCGGCCACAGCTGCGCCTGCATCTCGCCGCCCAGACAACGCAGCGCGGCCGCCGTCAGGACGGCCTGCCGCGTGCCACCGATGCCGATCGCGAGATGATCGTTCGTGCCGCGGATGGCAGCGGAGATCGACGCGGTCACGTCGCCGTCCTGGATGAGCTTGATCCGCGCCCCGGCCGCACGGATCTCCTCGATCAGGTCGTGGTGCCTCGGCCGGTCGAGGACGATGGTCGTGACGTCTCCGACCCGCCTTCCGAACGCCTCGGCAATCGCCTCGATGTTCTCGCCAACGGGTCGGCGCAGGTCGATCTTGCCGCGGGCCACAGGACCGACCGCCATCTTGCGCATGTACATGTCCGGCAAGGTCTGGAACGAGCCGGGCTCGCCGCCGGCGATCATCGTCATCGCTCCGCTCCCGCCCCTGGCGACGATGCCTGCTCCCTCCAGCGGGTCGAGCGCGAGGTCGACCTGCTCGCCGCCCGAGCCGACCCGAAGGCCGGTTGCGAGCCGCTCGCCGTCCTCGGCGGCGCCGATGACGATGTTGCCGTCGATCGGCAGGTGCTCCAGGGCCTCCTCCATGCCTGAGAAGGCGGCCTCTTCCGCGCCGGCCTCGTCCGCGCGACCGAGCCACCGCGCGCTCGCGAGCGCGGCCCGCTCGGTCACGCGCGCATAGCTCTCGCAGAGACACGGGCGGGCAGTGCCGCTGCCTCGATCCGCCGCTGCGGGAGCCGTCTGCGTCATCTACGTGATCCGCTGCAGTCTGTCAGCCCCGGTCAGGACGAGCTCCATCACCGCGCGGATCGCGTCCTCGCGCCGGCGGTTGTCGATCACGGGCACGCCTTCCCGCTCGGCGCGCTCGACGATGTAGTCCTGCAGGTAACGGATGTCCGAGAGGCGATCGAGGTACTTGTCGAGCCTGCGCATCCCGTCCGAGGCGAGGTCGCGGATCCAGAAGTGGCTCGCGTGGGTGTCCTCGCTCTCGATGACGACGACGCATTGCACGACGAGCGCGTTCTCGATCGGGGGCAGCATGCCCGGCACGAGGTGGACGCCCTCGAGCACCATCGACCAGCCCTCCTCGAGCGCCCGGTCGATGGAGGCCTTGACGCCGACGAGCACGTGCCGCGTCTGGTCGAGGAAGCCGTGCAGCAGCGGGTCGACCTGTTCCCGCTCGGCGCTGTGCAGCGGCGTGCCGGCGTCGAAGCTCGAGTGGTGGATGGACGGCATGAAGTCGGGGCTGAAGAACGCGCGCATCGTCTGCCGGACGAAGTCGGTGGACGTCACCCGCGTGATGCCGAGCCTGTAGGCGACCTCGGTGGCGACGGTCGACTTCCCCGTGCCGGTGGCGCCGCCGATGAGGACGATGATCGGCATATCCAGCTCGTCCAGCTCCTGGAAGCGCCGCAGCCGGCCGACCGCGGTGCCCACGTCGACGTCCTCCAGCATCTGGTCCGCAAGCGCTTGGACGCGCTCGAGGTCGACGGCCTCCTCCCCGCGCTCGGCGAGATCCTGCTCGATCAGCCGGGCGAGCTCGTAGGCGCGCGCGGGCGGCACGCCGACCCGGATCAGTGCGCGGGCCATCAGGCCCTTGGAGTACGGCTCGCCGTCGCCCCCGAGCGGCAGCGGGTCGGTGCGACGTCGCTCGGTCATGCGACGGGCTCTTTCTGGCCGGCCTCAGCGAGGGCGAGCAGCTCAGCGTCGAGGTCGGGCTCTCCCGGCAGCGGCCGCACCTCGTTATCGGCGAAGACGCACTCGATGCCGCGTTCCGCCGCCGCCTCGGCGACGACGTCGATCGCGGCGGCCTTGATCTCGACGAGGTACGCATCCGCGTCGATGCGCTCGAGCTCCTCGCGGAGAGCGGCGCGGTTGGCGAGGTTCCGCGACACGTGGACGACGTCGGCGTCCAGGTGATCGGTCGGCGCGGGGCCGGCCGTGAAGACGGCGACGCGCCCGCCTTCGAGCGGTGTCACCGGGCGCAGCCGCAGCTCGACACCGACGACGGGGATGTCCTTCAGCTCCTGGATCGGCTTCGCGTTGCCGCCGCCGACGAGCAGGACGACGTCGGAGATGAGCACTCGGTATGGATTCAGGAACGTCGTGGCGTCCTGTCCCGGCCCGACGACGAGGATGCGCGCGTTCACGGCCACCGGAGGGATCGCGGCGCCGCTCCCGTCGAAGATCGCGACCTCCGGCTCGAGCGACGCCGCGAGCTCGGCGCCGCGGCGCACGTTCGACGTGAAGACCTGGCCCGCGAGGCCACCACCGGCACGCCGGCAGCCGATCGTCGGCACGCCGGCCAGCGCAGCGGTCTCGAGGTAGTCGGAGGCGGCATGGCCGCCCGCGCGCGAGATCTCCAGCAGCTGCTCCAGCGTCGGCGAGACCTCGACGATCTCGGGCTCGCGCGGCCCGCCCCGCCCCATCGAGACGACGACGACCTTGAACCGCTCCGAAAGCAGTCGCGCCACATGGCCCGTGACCGCCGTCTTGCCGATGCGCTTGCCGGTGCCGATCACGGCGAGCGACGGCACGGATGGGAACGGCAGGAAGACGGGCGGCTCGAACCGGAAGTCGGCGCCCACGTACTCCAGCCCGTGCGCGAGCGCGCGGCTCGCCCACAGCATCCGCTCACGCGGGCCGAGGACCGGCTCGTCGGAGAGGTCGACGACGACCTCCGCCGAGACGTCGTCGAGGGACTCCAGCGCGGGAAGCCCGTATTCCTCCCCGCCGCGGAGCTTCTCGGTGCCGCCGACGAGGAGCGCACCGACGAACTCGTACGGCAGCTCGGCGAGCGCGTCACGAACGACGTCCACATGGTGCTCGCCGTCGATTAGCGCGATCGCCCTCACGACCGCGTCGTGACCTCGGTCTCGATGCGCGCCGTGTACTTCTCGAAGGCGAGCGTCTCGGTGGAGAACTGGATGATCCGCTCCTGCCCGTGGAACGGGTACTTGCGCCACACGTCCACGTGCGAGCCGACGATCTCGACGACGTTGTAACAGGGCCGCGTGTTCCCGCGGAGGCGCAATGACGAGACGGTCCCCGTGTTGACGACGAACAGGTCCTCGAGCCGCCACGCGTAGGGCACGTGCTTGTGCCCGGAGAGGACGAGGTCGACCCCCGCGCCTTGCAGGCACTCGATGACGTCGCCGGCGTCGTAGACGACGTTCCGCTCGCGGCCGGTTCCCGGAACCGGCAGCAAGTGGTGGTGCAGCACGAAGATGCGCAGGTCGCCGTCGTCGCCGTTCTCCGCGAACTGCCGCTCGATCCAGCGGTACTTGCTGCGGCCGATCTGGCCGTGGTCGAGGTCGGGCTCGGTCGAGTCGACCGCCACGACCGTGACGCCGTCCTTGCGGAGGACCGAGTTGCGGTCGCCGAACAGCTCCTCGAAGTGGATGTAGCCGACGTTGCGCGAGTCGTGGTTCCCCGGCACGACGACGAGGGAATCGCACTCGATCCGGTCGAGGTAGGCCTTCGCCTGCGCGAACTCCTGCTTGAAGCCGAACGTCGTCAGGTCGCCCGTACAGATGACGAGGTCGGGGTGCAGGTCGTTGATCTCGCCGATCGCCCGCTCCATGAGCGAGGGCATGAAGTGCGGCCCGCCGCAGTGGATGTCGGAGATGTGCGCGATCTGAAAGACCCGACCGTCCTCCATGGACGAAGTGTAGGTCAGGGGAACGGCGGCCACCGCGCCGCGAAGGCCTATCCGAGGCCACTGCTATCCTGGCTGGAGATGGCCTCGGAAATGCCTCATTTCCAGGCATATTGTGGTAGGGGGACACCACGCTTCGCGAACGACGTCGAGCTCGAGTGCGCGAAGCTCCTGGACTACTACCGCGTGCCCTGGCAGTACGAGCCGACGAGCTTCGTGCTCGCCCGCGGCGAAGACGGCACGGTCGCCGAGGCCTTCACGCCGGACTTCTACCTGCCCGAGCAGGATCTCTACCTGGAGATCACGGTCATGAAGCAGTCGCTCGTGACGCGCAAGAACCGCAAGCTGCGCAAGCTGCGCGAGCTCTACCCGAACATCAACGTGAAGCTCTTCTACAAGCGCGACATCGCGCGCCTCGCCGAGCGATACAGACTCGACCTCGCCAGCTGATACCAGACCGGATCGCAGAGGTCTACCTCTCGGCCGAGGAGTTGCGGCTCCGCGTCGAGGAGCTGGGGACCGCGATCGCGCAGGATTACGAGGGCCGCGAGCCGATCCTCGTCGCGCAGCTGAAGACAAGCGTCGTCTTCGTCGCCGATCTCTGCCGCGCGCTGCCGATCGTCCACGAGCTCGACTTCATCGCGCTCGCGGGCTACGCGGGCGGCGGCTCGGTCCCGGGCGGCGTCCGCCTGCTGAAGGACCTCGATGTGTCGATCCAGGGACGCGACGTCCTGCTCGTCGAGGACGTCGTCGACACGGGCCTGACGCTCAACTTCGTGTGCAAGACGCTCGCTCTGCGAAGCCCTGCCTCGCTGGCGGCGGTCACGCTCCTCGACCGGCCGTACAGGCGCTTGGTGGAGAGCCTGCCCGTCCGCTACACGGGCTTCACGGTTCCGGACGAGTTCTTCGTCGGCTACGGCTTCGACCTCGGCGACGACCGTTACCGCCACCTACCAGATCTCAGAATCGCCCGCTAGCGCCCGGATGCGAGGGCGAACGGCCGCCGGAGCCGGGCTTCGCCCGGCGGGAGGCTTAAGCGGAGAGGAGAACGTCGGCACTGCTCTGCGAAGTGACGCCTCCGCAGACGCCTGAACCACGACGACGTTCGGAAGGAGGGGGCTCACGGGGGAACCCGGGTTCCTCCGCAAACCACATACAACCGGCGTAGCCACGCGCTTCGAGCAGGCGCCGGGGGCGCGTTGGTCCCTCCGGTATCCCTATTGACGAGAACTGACGCGAAACCCCGAGACGAGCCGGGGTTCCTGGCCGCGGCGCTAACGTCGCCGGCGTGATCTCCCTCCGCGAGCGCGCGGGCGCGCTCTCCGAGCGGCCCTTCCGCCTGCTCTGGCTCGGACAGACGAC
>JBKPFD010000321.1:0-2720 GCA_046729155.1 Actinomycetota bacterium | reverse complement strand
GTTCTCGCCGAAGATCGGCTTCGGCATGAAGGTCGCGTGGTAGCCGGCCTTCTTCGCGATCTCCTTGACGATCAGCCGGTACGTGATCGTGTAGTCGGCCATGTCGAGCGCCGGCGCGTAGCGCATGTCGATCTCGTGCTGCGACGGACCGACCTCGTGATGGACGTACTCGATCGGGATGCCCATGTCGTGCAGGGCCGTGACGGTCTCCTGGCGCAGCTCGGTGGCCGCGTCCATCGTCGTCATCGCGAAGTAGCCGCCTTCGTCGAGCGTCTCGGTGCCCTTGTCGTCCTTGAAGAGGAAGTACTCAAGCTCGGGGCCGACGTTGAAGGTGTCGAAACCCATCTCCTGCATGCGCTCGAGGGCCCGGCGCAGGACATAGCGCGGATCGCCCTCGTACGGCTTGCCGTCGGGCGTGACGATGTCGCAGATCATCCGGCCGACCTTGCGCTCGCCCTCCTTCCAGGGCATCAGCTGGAACGTGGCCGGATCCGGGATCGCGACCATGTCCGACTCCTCGATCGCGTTGAACCCCGTGATCGACGAGCCGTCGAAGCCCATCCCGTCGTCGAGCGCGTTCTCCATCTCGCTCGGCGTGATCGCGAAGCTCTTCAGGTGGCCCTCGAGGTCCGAGAACCAGAAGAGCACGAACTCGATCCCCTCCTTCTCGATCCGGGCGAGCACCTCGCGCCGCGACTCCTCGCTCGACGTCGCCCGGTTCTTCGTCTCGACCTGCGCCATGCAAAACCCTCCTTCGAAACGCAAAAAGCCCCGGGCACCCGCCCGAGGCCTCGTCGCCTCCAATGACTTCGCGCAGCCTAGCCCTCCGGCCGAATGGTGTCCAGCATCACCGGCCGAAATACGGTTGAGTCCGCGGCGTGGAGCCGCTGCGTGTCGCGCTGATCGGCTACGGGCTCGCGGGGTCGGCCTTCCACGCCCCCTTCATTGCGACGAATCCCGAGCTCACTCTGGCGGCGGTCGTCACGCGCGACGAAGCCCGGCGCGAGCAGGCGGGGACGCTCCACCCTGATGTCGAGGCGCTCGACTCGCCTGACGAGATCTGGGAGCGAGCCGCCGACCTCGACGTCGTCGTTGTAGCGAGCCCGCTGAGGACTCACTTCGAGCTCGGAACGGCCGCAGTGCAGGCCGGGCTGCCGGTCGTCGTCGAGAAGCCATTCATGCCGACCGCAGCCCAGGCTCGGGAGCTCGTCGAAAAGGCGCGACCGCGAGGCGTCCTGCTGACCGTTTTCCAGAACCGGCGCTGGGACGGCGACTTCCTCACCGTCAGGGAGCTCGTCGAGCGCGGCGAGCTCGGCGAGATCACGCGCTTCGAGTCGAGCTTCGAGCGCTGGCGCCCCGAGGTCGGCGCACGAGCGGAGAGCGATCCCGAGCAAGGCGGGGTCCTGCTCGACCTCGGGAGCCACCTGGTCGACCAGGCTCTCCAGCTCTTCGGCCCGGTGCGAAGCGTCTACGGTGAGCTCGACAGCCGCCGATCGGCGGACTCCACCAACGACGACGTCTTCGTCGCGCTCACCCACGAGTCGGGCGTGCGCTCGCACCTCTGGATGAGCGCGGCGGCAACGCAGTCAGCTCCGCGCTTCCGTGTCCTGGGCATGCGCGCCGGCTACCTCAAGTACGGCCTCGACGTCCAGGAGGACGCGCTTGTCGCCGGCGGGCTTCCGAGCGAGGCCGGCTGGGGCCGGGAGCCGGAGGAAGCGTGGGGCGTTCTGGGCGCCGGCGACGACGTCCGCACCGTCGCGACCGAGCCGGGCGCGTACCAGGAGTTCTACGCCGGCCTCGTCGCGAGCCTGCGCGACGGAGCACCGCCGCCTGTGGATCCTCAGGATGCGGTCTCGGGGCTGGAGGTCCTGGAGGCGGCGAGGCTCTCGGCCGGCGAAGGCAGGGTCGTCGCGCTCTCCTGAAGGACAGGCTCACTGAGCACGACCTGTTCGTCGTGACCCTCGAGCTCGGTGTTGCGCATCCCGGGCAGGAAGTAGAACCCGAGCGTCAGCACCGCCGATGCGATCCCGGCTCCGAGCATCACGTTCTCGACCCCGAGCCAGGCCGCGGCCGGCCCGGTGACGGCGAACGAGACCGGCACGAGGCCGGTCGAGACGAGCCAGTCGATGCTCTTCACGCGGCCGAGCAGCTCGGCGGGAACGACGCGCTGCATCAGCGTGGCCCATACGAGCAGACCGGCCGCCCAGCACGCCTCGCCGAAGAACGAAACGACCATCGCCTGCCAGGGAACCTGCGCGAGGGTGTAAATCGCGATCTGGAGCGACGCGACAAGCCACGTGGCGTACATGAACGTGATGTGCCGCCGCGGCAAGCCGATCTGGCCGATAGCGAGCGAGAGCAGCAGAGCGCCGAGCCCGCCGCTCGCGAAGACGAGCCCGAGGTCGCCGGCGTCGCCGCCGAGCTCGTTGCGCACGAGGTACGGCAGCAGCACCTGGAACGGACCGTAGATGAGGAGCAGCGCGATCACGGCCCACCCGAGCGTGCCCCAGAGCCAGACGTGCTTCCGGACGAACCGGAGGCCCTCGACGATGTCGGCTCGCATGGACGGCCGCTCGCCGTCGCTTCGCGCGGCCGCCGGGCGCGGGGTGAGCAGCGAGAGCATCGCGATCGCGAACGCGAAGCTCGCCGCGTCGACGAGGAAGGCGGCCCCGACGCCGAGCCCACGCACGACCAGGCCGCCGACGGCCGGCCCGACGAAC
>JBKPFD010000320.1:0-3196 GCA_046729155.1 Actinomycetota bacterium | reverse complement strand
ACCCGGACGGGATCCCGATCCGACCCGAGTCCGAGCTCGGCGACCTCATCCGAGAGCAGGAGATCGAGGAAGTCATCTTCTCCTACTCGGACGTCACGCACGAGCACGTGATGCACGTGGCCTCGCGGGCGCTCGCCGCGGGTGCGAGCTTCAGGCTGCTTTCCCCGCACGAGACGGCGCTCCCCTCGTCGAAGCCCGTCGTGGCGATCTGCGCCGTGCGCACGGGCTCGGGCAAGAGCCAGACGACGCGCCGCATCGCCGCGCTGCTGCGCGAGAGCGGCAAGCGGGTCGCCGTCCTCCGCCACCCGATGCCGTACGGCGACCTGACGAAACAGGCCGTCCAGCGCTTCGAGCGCTACGAGGACCTGGACGCCGCCGACTGTACGATCGAGGAGCGCGAGGA
Organism: Actinomycetota bacterium; assembly: GCA_046729155.1. GTDB lineage: Bacteria > Actinomycetota > Thermoleophilia > Gaiellales > Gaiellaceae > VAXT01. Next base: position 2,793 of record JBKPFD010000320.1, on the reverse strand, counting down.
GTACGAGCCACACCTCGCCGAGGGCAACCTCGTTTTCGCGGGGATCGATTACCAGGCGATCCTCGAGCTTGCCGAGCGGGAGGCGGACGTCATCGTCTGGGACGGCGGCAACAACGACACGCCGTTCATCAAGCCCGACCTCCACGTTGTCGTCGTTGATCCCCACCGCGCCGGACACGAGCTGCGCTACCACCCGGGCGAGTCGAACCTCCGCATGGCGCACGTCTGCGTCGTCAACAAGGTCGACAGCGCTACCCCGGAAGGCATCGACGCCGTCCTCGGCTCGATCAGGATGAACAATCCCGGCGCGGAGGTCGTCCTCGCAAACTCGCCGTTCGTCGTCGAAGGCGACGCGTCGCAGATCGAGGGCAAGAGGGTCCTCGCAATCGAGGACGGCCCGACGCTGACACACGGCGAGATGACCTACGGGGCGGCCGTGCTCGCGGCGAAGGCGTACGGGGCCGCGGAGCTGATCGACCCGCGGCCGTTCGCAGTCGGCTCGATCGCCGCGACCTTCGCCGAGTACCCGCATGTCGGCACGCTGCTTCCGGCGATGGGCTACGGGAAGCGACAGCGCGACGACCTGGCGGAGACGATCCGCCGTTGCGAGCCGGACGTCGTCCTGATCGGGACGCCGATCGACCTGCGGCGCGTGGTCGACATCGGCCCGCCCGCACTGCGCGTCACATATCGCCTCGAGGAGGTCGGCGAGCCGACGCTCGCGGACGTGCTCGCGAGGCACGGGCTCCTGGAAGAGCCCGCAGCAGCCGTCACACCGGGGTAGCGTGACCCTCGTCATCGCGCTCGGCGGCAACGCGCTGATCCGGGCCGGGCAAAGGGGAACGGCCGCGGAGCAGCTCGCCGCGTTGCGGAAGACCTGCGAGGCGATGCGGCCGCTCGTGACCGAGGGCGAAATCGTCGTCACGCACGGGAATGGGCCGCAGGTCGGCAACGAGCTGCTGCGGCAGGAACGCGCGGCCGACGAGGTGCCGCCGCTCCCGCTCTACCTGGCCGTCGCCCAGACGCAAGCCGAGATCGGCGCGCTGATCGAGACGGAGCTGGCGCCGGTCGCGGGACGGCCGGTCGCGTGCCTGCTCACGCACGTCCACGTCCACGCCGACGACCCGGCCTTCCGGTCGCCGACCAAGCCGATCGGCCCCTTCTACGGCGAGGACGAGGCGAGGTCGTTGGAGCGCGAGCGAGGCTGGCAGCTCGTTCAGGACGCGGGGCGCGGATACCGCCGTGTCGTTCCCTCCCCCACCCCGCTCGAGATCGTCGAGCTGGAGTCGCTCCGCGCACTCCTGCGGGCCGGGACGGTCGCGGTCGCGTGCGGAGGCGGGGGCATTCCGGTCATCAGCCGCAACGGGAAGCTGAAGGGCGTCGATGCCGTCATCGACAAGGACCGGGCCTGGCGCTCCTCGCACGGTGCCTGGGCGCCGAGCGCCTCGTCGTGCTCACCGAGGTGCCGGCGGTCTACCGCGGCTTCGGGACGCGCCGGCAGGAGGAGGTGCGCGAGCTCTCGCCGACGGAGGCGGAGGAGCTGCTGCCCGAGCTCGCTGCCGGCTCGATGCGACCGAAGGTCGAGGCGGCGCTCGATCTCGCCCGCGCGGGTGGGGAGACGCTCATCACCTCGCCCGAAGCACTCGGCCGGGCGCTCGAGGGCCGCGCGGGCACGCGCATTCGTTCCTGACCGCTACGCAGGAGTGCATTATGCAATCTTGCGTAACGCAAGTTTGCGTAAGATGAGCCGGTGGCCGAGCCGAGCGCGAACCCGTTTCGCTTTGGTGCGATCGCGCTGGACGAGGCGTTCACCGACCGCGCCGCCGAGATCCGCGAGCTGAGCGCGGACATCCGCAACGGCCAGGACGTCGTCGTCTTCGCCCCTCGCCGGTACGGGAAGTCGTCGCTCGTCTGGCGCGTCTCGCAGCTCGTCTCCGCGCGGAAGGTGCTCGTAGCCCACGTCGACCTGATGAAGACGCCGACGAAGGAGAAGCTGGCCGAGAAGCTCGCCCACTCGATCTACGAGGACATCGCGTCGGCGCTCATCCGCGCCCGGGAGCGGATGCGCGTCTTCGCCGGCCTGCGGATCCAGCCGATCATGACCGTCAACCCGCAGGACGGGACGCTCGGCTTCAGCTTCTCGGCCGGGCACGAACGCGCGGACGTCGACGCGACCCTGGAGCGGCTGCTCGAGCTCCCGGCGCAGCTCGCCGCTGAGCGGAAGCGGCGCGTCGCGCTCGTCTTCGACGAGTTCCAGGAGGTCGTCGAGATCGACCCCGAGCTGCCCAAGCTGATGCGCTCCGTCTTCCAGGAGCAGCCCGAGGTCGGCCACGTCTACCTGGGGAGCAAGCGGCACATGATGGAGCGGATCTTCAACGACGAGAACGAGCCGTTCTGGCGCAGCGCCAAGCAGATGGAGCTCGGCGTCATCTCGCCGGACGACTTCCGGCCATACATCGCGGAGCGGTTCGAGGCGACCGGGAAACGGATCGCGGCGGAGGCGACCGCGGCTGTTCTCCACGTGACGGGCGGGCACCCGTACGCCACGCAGGAGCTCTGCTACTCCCTCTGGGAGCTGACCGGTCGCGGCCGGCGGGCGGGCGCCGAGCTCGTCGAGGATGCGCTCGAAACGGTCCTGCGGTCGGAGCATGCGCACTTCAGCCTCATCTGGGAGCGCGCTTCAGCGGCGCAGCGGCTCCTGCTGCAGGCGTTGGCCCGCGAGCGCGGACGGCCCTTGTCGTCCGGCTATCGGCACCGCCACGACCTCCCGGGCACGTCGACGGTGCAGCGGGC
>JBKPFD010000319.1:0-1618 GCA_046729155.1 Actinomycetota bacterium | reverse complement strand
CGCCTCGCTCGAAAGCGCCCTCGACGAGCTCGCCGAGCGCGTGGACACGGTGTACGTGCACATCGACCTCGACGTCCTCGACCCTGCCGCCGGCAAGGCGAACGACTGGGCCGTCGAGGGCGGGCTCACGGCCGACGAGCTGGACGAGGCGCTTGCGGCCATCCTCGCGCGCTTCGACGTCCCGGCAGCCGCATTCACCGCCTACGACCCGCGCTTCGACCCTGAGGGCCGCGTGCCGCGCATCGCCGCGGCCCTGGCGCGCCGGCTCGCGCCCGAGGCGGTGGCGCAGTGACAGCCGCCGCTTGGGTCTGCGTCCTCTCGCCGCTCGCCGGCGCCGTGTTGATCACGCTCGCCGGCACGCGGATCTCCCGGCGCGCCGCCGGCTATCTCGCCACCGCGTCCGTCGCCGTCTCGTTCGTCGCGGCCGTCGTGGCGTTCGTGGCGGTGCTGGGGCGCGAGAGCAAGGACCGCGCGGAGCTGACGACCGCGTGGACATGGCTGAGCGCGGGCGACTTCGAGGTCGGACTGACGCTGCTCGTCGATCCGCTCTCCATCTTCATGATGCTGGTCGTCTCCGGCGTCGGGTCGCTGATCGTCGCCTACTCGATCGGCTACATGGACGGAGACGACGAGGAGCGCCGCTACTTCGCCTACATGGCGCTGTTCGTCTTCTCGATGCTGTTGCTCGTCGAGGGCGGCAACTTCCTGCTGCTCCTCGTCGGCTGGGGCCTCGTCGGCCTCTGCTCCTACCTGCTCATCGGGTACCACCACGAGCGGCCGAGCGCAGTCGCTGCCGCCAAGAAGGCCTTCATCATGAACGCGTTCGGCGACGCGACGATGGCGCTCGCCTTCTTCCTGCTCATCCAGCGGATCGGGTCGCTCGAGTTCGCCGCCGGCTTCGACTGGGCCGAGGGCGCGGAAGGCTCATGGGCCGTCAACCTCGTCGCGCTCGGCCTCCTCGGCGGTGCGGTGGCAAAGTCGGCGCAGGTGCCGCTGCAGACGTGGCTTCCGGACGCGATGGAGGGCCCGACGCCGGTCAGCGCGCTGATCCATGCGGCGACGATGGTCACCGCCGGCGTCTACCTGCTCGTGCGAACCGCGCCGGTCTTCGAGGCCGCCCCGCACGTCCAGGACCTCGCCGCAGGCCTCGGCGCATTCACCCTGGTGCTCGCCGGCCTGATCGCGCTCGTCCAGGTCGACATCAAGCGCGTCATCGCGTACTCGACGATGTCGCAGATCGGCTACATGTTCCTCGGAGCCGGGCTCGGCGCCTACGCGAACGCGATGTTCCACCTGATGACGCACGCGTTCTTCAAGGCGCTGCTCTTCCTGGCGGCGGGCATCGTCATCCACGCGCTCGCCGGCGAGCAGGACATGCGCAGGATGGGAGGCCTGCGCCGCGTCCTGCCGCGGACGTGGCTCGCCTTCCTCGCCGGCTCGCTCGCCCTCTCGGGGATTCCGCCGCTGTCGGGCTTCTTCTCGAAGGACGCGATCCTCGCCTCGGCGCTCGCGGCGGGCTGGTACGGCCAGCTGCTCTTCGTCGTCGGGCTCGTCGGCGCGTTCCTGACCGGCCTCTACACGTTCCGCATGGTGTTCCTCGTCTTCGGCGGCGAGCAAT
>JBKPFD010000318.1:0-4648 GCA_046729155.1 Actinomycetota bacterium | reverse complement strand
AGACAGCGAGCGCACGCGCGCGCCGCGACGCTTCCGGGCCGCGATATCCGAAGTTCGGCTTGTCGTCGGACGGGAGGTAGGCGCCGGCGAGCGAGAAGGTCCGCTCGAGCTCGGCCGTGCTCACGCGCACGAAGGCGAAGCCGCAGTCGTACGGCACGTTGAGCCACTTGTGGCCGTCGGCGATCACCGAGTGCGCGCGCTCGACCCCGGCCGCGAGCTCGGCGGCATGCGGCGCCAGCCTGGCGAAGAGCCCGAAGGCGCCATCGACGTGCAGCCAGGCGCCGTAGCGCTCGGCCAGGTCGGCGAGCTCGCTCATGGGATCGAAGTCGCCCGAGTTCACGTCGCCCGCGTTTCCGATCAGGATCGCCGGAGCCCCGTCGAGGTCGGCGAGAGCGCTTTCGAGGCCCTCGACGTCGAGCCTCCCGACCTCGTCTCGCGCGAACGTGCGAACCGTGTCGCGGCCGAGCCCGAGCATGCCGAGCGCCTTGATCGAGCTCGAGTGGATGTAGCCGCTCGAGAAGATCGGGACCGGTGGGAGCCCGGCCAGGCCGGCCGAGTCGACGTCGACGCCGTGCCGCCCTGCCCACCAGCGCCGCGCCGACGCCAGCCCGGTGAAGTTCGCCGTCGTCGCACCGCTCGTCAGGACGCCGCTCCAGTCGCTCGGCAGGTCGAACAGCTCCTTCAGCCAGTCGACCGCCACTGCCTCGAGGCGCGCGCCGAACGGCGAAGAGACCCAGCTGAAAGAGTTCTGGTCGAGGAGTGTGGTCAGCCAATCCGCGCCGAACGCCGCCGGCGTGACGCCGCCCGTGACGAAGTGGAAGAAGCGCGGTCCTTGCGAGCGCGTCGCCGCGGGCGAGGCGGTGAGCAGCTCCTGCAAAGCGGCCGTCGCCCCCGAGCCCTCCTCCGGCAGCGAGCCGCCGAATTGTGAGGCCGCGCCGCTGTCCTCCAGCACCGTTGCGTCGTCGAGCCCGGCCAGGTACGACCGCGCCTCCTCGGCGACCGTTGCAAGCACCTCGTCGAGCTCGGCGCGCTCCACGCGGCCGATCGTACGCCCTGCGCTCCTACACTTGGACGGATGCAGGAAACGCTTTCCGTCTCCAACGACGTCGCCGCCGAGCTGGCCGCGGTCGGCGACGGCGTGCTCGACGCGCTGCGCGATCGCCTACGCTGCACGATCCGGCTGCGCGGCAACCAGCTGACGCTCGAGGGCGAGGAGAGCAGCGTCGTCGAAGCCCGCGCCGTCGTCGACGAGCTCGTCGAGCTGGTCGAGGGCGGGCACGAGATCGGCCCTTCGACCGTCGACGCCGTCCTCGGCGCGCTCGATCAGGTCGACGACCTGCGCGAGGTCTTCGAGGATGTCGTCTGGCGCCACCGCGGCAAGAAGATCGCGCCGAAGACGTTGACGCAGAAGCGCTATGTCGACGCGATCCGCAAGTGCACGGTCACATTCGCGATCGGCCCGGCGGGGACCGGCAAGACGTACCGGGCGATGGCGCTCGCCGTTGCCGCTCTCGCGGAGCGCCAGGTCGGCCGCATCATCCTCACGCGGCCGGCGGTCGAGGCGGGCGAGCGGCTCGGCTTCCTGCCCGGCACGCTGCTCGAGAAGGTCGACCCGTACCTGCGGCCGCTCTTCGACGCGCTCTACGACATGCTCGACGCCGACCGGCTCTCGAGCTACATGGAGAAGGGGATCGTCGAGGTCGCGCCGCTCGCGTTCATGCGCGGCCGGACGCTGAACGACTCCTTCATCATCCTCGACGAGGCGCAGAACACGAGCCCCGAGCAGATGCAGATGTTCCTCACCCGCCTCGGCTTCGGCTCGAAGATGGTCGTCACCGGAGACGACACGCAGATCGACCTGCCTCGCGAGCAGGCCTCGGGCCTGATCCAGGTGCAAGACATCCTCGGCGCGCTCGACGGCGTGGCGTTCGTCCGCTTCGGGCACGAGGACGTCGTCCGGCACAAGCTCGTGCAGCGGATCGTCGAGGCCTATCGCCACCACGCGGAGGAGACGGGGACCCAGCGTCGCAGGTGACCGCGTGATCACGGTCGAGCTGGACAATCGAAGCGGTGCGGAGGTCGAGACGGACGCCGCGCGCGCGCTCGCCGAGCGGGTGCTCGCCGCCGAGGGAGTCGACGAGGGCGAGCTCGGCATCGTCTTCGTCGGGCCCGACGAGATGCGCCGCCTGAAGCGCGACCACCTCGGCGTCGACGAGGCGACCGACGTCCTCTCGTTTCCGATCGACCGACGCGACGAGCTGCCGCCCGGTGTGCCGAGGCAGCTCGGCGATGCCGTTCTTTGTCCGCAGATGGTCGGCGCGGCCTGGCGCGCGCCGCTCGTCCACGGGCTCCTCCACCTGCTCGGGTACGAGCACGGGGCCGAGATGGACGCGCGCGAGGCGGAGCTGGCGCAATGAGCACGCGCCGCCGCGCGCCGTCGATCCTCGAGAGCTTCAACTTCGCCTTCGAGGGCGTCATCCACGTGCTGCGGACGCAGCGGAACATGCGCATCCACTTCGCGATCGCGGCCGCCGTTCTGATCGCGGCGCTCGCGCTGGGCGTCGACAAGGGCGAGCTGATCGCGCTCCTGCTCGCGATCTCGTTCGTGCTGATCGCGGAGATGATCAACACGGCGCTCGAGGCCGGCATCGACGTCGCCACGACGTCGTTCGATCCGCTGGCCAAGCTGGCGAAGGACATCGCCGCCGGCGCCGTCCTGATCGCAACCGTCAATGCGGTCGCGATCGGCTACCTCGTCTTCTCCGACCAGATCGTCAACCGCAGCTCGCGGCTGATCGAGCGCCTGCGCGACGCGCCCGCGGAGTTGACGCTCATCGCGCTCGTCCTGACGATCTTCGTCGTGATCGCGACGAAGGCGTACACGGGACGCGGGACTCCGCTGCGCGGCGGGCTGCCGTCGGGCCACGCGGCGGTCGCCTTCGGCGGCTGGATGGCGATCACGAACGTCGTCGGCGATTCGACGCACTGGTTCCTCGTCTCGTCGCTCGCGTTCCTGATGGCGCTGCTCGTCGCCCAGACCCGCGTCGAGTCGGGCATCCACTCGTTCCTCGAGGTCACGTACGGCGCGCTGCTCGGGACGCTCTCGGTGCTCGTCATCTTCCAGGTGTTCGGGTGAGCGACGAGCTCTACGAGCGCGCGGTCGCGGTCGCGGAGCGGGCCTACGCGCCCTACTCGCGCTTCCACGTCGGCGCCGCCGTGCGCGCGCGCGACGGGACGGTCTTCGAGGGGGTCAACGTCGAGAACGCTGCGTATCCGCTCGGCATCTGCGCGGAGAAGACCGCGATCAGCGCGGCGGTGACCGCGGGGTACGGCCCCGGCGACCTCGAGGAGATCGCAGTGACGGCGCCTCCCTGCGGGGGCTGCCGCCAGTGGCTGCACGAGTTCCGCCTCGACCGCGTCACCTTCAAGAAAGCCGACGGCGAGGTGGTCTCGCGCACGCCCGCCGAGCTTCTGCCCGACACGTTCGAGCTGTGAGGTCGGGCTTCGTTGCCGTCGCCGGCCGGCCGAACGTCGGCAAGTCGACGCTCGTGAACGCGCTCTGCGGCGGCAAGGTGGCGATCGTCTCCGACAAGCCGCAGACGACGCGGCGGCGCATCGCCGGCGTCGCGAACGGCGACGACCACCAGCTCGTGCTCGTCGACCTGCCCGGTTTCCAGCGCCCGCGCGATCCGCTCACCGAGCGCATGCAGCGCACCGTCGACCAGGCGTTCGAGGACGTCGACGCGGTGCTGTTCGTGCTCTCGGCGCGGGACCGGATCGGCGCCGGAGACCGCTTCATCGCCGAGCGCGTCTTCGGCCTCGGCGTTCCGGTCGTGATCGCGCTGAACAAGGTCGACCGGCTCAAGCCGGGGCACATCGCCACGCAGATGGACACGGCGTCCAAGCTCGGCGACTTCCACGCGCTGCACCCGGTCAGTGCCAAGACGGGCGACGGCGTGGCCGAGCTCCGGGAGGAGCTCGTCGGGCTGCTGCCGGAAGGCCCTGCCTACTTTCCGGCGGGCGAGCGCACGGACTTGTCCGTCGAGGACCAGATCGCCGAGCTCGTTCGGGAGAAAGCGCTGGCGCTGACCCGCGAGGAGTTGCCGCATGCGATCTCGGTCGAGGTCGAGGAGGTGGGGGAGAAGGTCGTGCGCGCGAGCATCTACGTCGAGACCGAGTCGCAGAAGCAGATCGTCGTCGGCCGCGGCGGCTCTGTCGTCAAGGAGGTCGGCGTGCGGGCGCGGCCCGAGATCGAGGCGCTCGTCGGCCACCCGGTCTTCCTCGAGCTGCAGGTAAAAGTCAGGCCGAAATGGCGCCGCGACGAGCGACTCCTGGAGCGGCTCGGGATCTAGCTCGGCGAAACGGCCAGGCGCGGCGCCGGGGCTAGACTGGGCGCCATGGCCAAGGCGCCAGCTCTACCGGCCGGCTTCGAGCTCCCGCTCGAGCCGCGCCTGCCGCGCGTGGGGTCGATCGACGCGGTCGCGCTCGAGGAGCGGGCGGGGACCTTGGCCAAGCGCTCGATCAAGCGCGACGCGAAGCTGTTCGCGCTCGACTTGGCGGTGCGGATGATGGACCTCACGACGCTCGAGGGCGCCGACACGCCTGGCAAGGTCGCGGCGCTCGCGACGAAGGGCATCCGGCCCGATCC
>JBKPFD010000317.1:0-2530 GCA_046729155.1 Actinomycetota bacterium | reverse complement strand
GTAATCCCGTTCAGGCGCACGGCGTAGCGAAGGGCGACGAGGTCGAGCCAGCCGCAGCGGCGCTCGCGGCCCGTGACGGTCCCGTACTCGCCGCCGAGCTCGCGGACGCGCTCCTGATCGGGCCCTTCGATCTCGGTCGGGAACGGCCCCTCGCCGACGCGCGTCACGTACGCCTTGGCGACGCCGAGCACGCGGTCGATGCGGTTGGGCCCGATGCCGATGCCCGTGGCGGCCGCGGCGGCGATCGGGTTCGAGGAGGTGACGAACGGATACGTGCCGTGGTCGAGGTCGAGAAGCGTGCCCTGAGCGCCCTCGAACAGCGCGGCCTTGCCGTCACGTAGCGCCCGGTCTACCAGTAGTGACGTGTCCGCAATAAAGGGCCGAAGTCGCTGCGCGACGCTCTCGCACCGCTCGGCGACTTCCTCGAGGTCGAGCGGTGCCGCTCCGTAGACGCGCTCGAGCCAGACGTTCTTCTCGGCGAGCGCGACCTCGATCTTCTGGCGGAGGATCTTCGGGTCGAACAGGTCCTGGACGCGGATGCCGAGGCGCGCCGACTTGTCCGCATAGGCCGGGCCGATGCCGCGGCGCGTGGTGCCGATCTGGAGCTTGCCGAGCCGCCGCTCGCTCGCGCGGTCGAGCGCGACGTGCCAGGGCATGATCACGTGCGCGTTCCCCGAGACCCGCACGGGGTCGGTGGAGATACCTCGTCCCTCGAGGTCGTCCAGCTCCTCGACGAAGAGCTCCGGGTCGATTACGCAGCCCGCGCCGAGCACGCACTCCTTGCCCCAGAGGATGCCCGAGGGCATGTGCTTGAACTTGTACGTCTCGCCGTTCGCGATGATCGTGTGCCCCGCGTTCGGGCCGCCCTGGTAGCGGCAGACGAGGTCGGAGTGTTGGGCGAGCAGGTCGACGATCTTGCCCTTGCCCTCGTCGCCCCACTGGGCGCCCACGATCACGGTCGCCGGCACGGAGCCTGAGTCTAGACGCGGCCCCGGGCGGCGGCTAGCGAAGCCGGGCCGTCTACGCCGCGAGGTCGGCGAACTTGGCGTAGCGCTTGAGGAACGACAGCTTCTCGGAGCCGGTCGGCCCGTTGCGGTGCTTTGCGCAGATCACCTCGGCGAGCCCCTGCTGGTCGGTCTCCTCGTTGTAGTACTCGTCGCGGTAGATGAAGAAGACGAGGTCGGAGTCCTGTTCGATCGAGTTGTGGACGACGATGTCATCGGCGACGAAGTTGTGCAGGCCCTCGACGGTCAGGTCGTAGACCTGCTCCTCGCCGTCGCGCTCGAGGCGGACGATTTCGTCCCAGTACACCTCGCCGAGCTCGGGCACCGGCGCTTCGGCACCGGACGGTCCGGACCCGCCGAGGCCGGCGACCGCCACGCCGGCCGCGAGCCGCGGCCGTAGCGGCGAGGAGGCCGCGAGCGGGACCGCGATGCGCATCGTCGGAGCAAGGTCGTCGAGGCGCCGCCACCCGTCGAAGGCGAGGAACTTGTGGTTGCCGGTGGCGCGGATCGTCCGCCCGAGCCGCGTCGTCAGCCAGAACACCGGCTTCCGGCCCGTCGAGAACGCGCGCTCTATTCGCCTCGGCTCGAACTGCCACGTCTGCTCGTTCAGCGCGAGGACACGCGCTCCCTCGCAGCCGATCAGCTGGGCGATCGGCAGGTAGACGCCCTCGTCGGGAAGAAACACGCTCGACTCGCCGGTCAGGCAACCCGACTCCCTCAGGTCGGACAGGATCGGCCGCTTGTCGTGGCGCTGCTCGACCGCGCGCGACAGCTGCGACATCGCGAGCACAGGCACGTCGAGGTCGCGCGCGAGCACCTTCAGCTGGCGCGAGATCTGCGAGACCTCCTGGACGCGGTTCTCGACGGTCGCGCCGGAGGTCATCAGCTGCAGGTAGTCGACGATGATCAGCGCGAGGTTCGGCTCTTGCGTCTTCAGCCGCCTCGCCTTCGAGCGAATCTCCATCATCGTGATCGAGCCGGTGTCGTCGACGTAGATGGGCGCCTTCGCGAGCTTGTCGCAAGCCGCCGTGAGCCGGGGCCAGTCGTCGGCGGCGAGCTTGCCGCTCCGCAGTCGCTGCGACTCGACCTTGGCCTCGCTGCACATCAGCCGCTGCGTCACCTCCGACTTCGACATCTCGAGCGTGAAGAGCGCGACGGGGTGCTGGTGGCGGACTGCGATGTTCGCCGCCATGCACAGGCCGAGGGCGGACTTGCCCATGCTCGGTCGCGCCGCGACGATGATCAGGTTGCCGGGCTGGAACCCGGACGTGAGCCGGTCGATGTCGCGGAACCCCGACGGAACCCCTGTCAGCTCCTCGCCTGCCTCGTAGAGCGCCGTGATCCGTTCGAAGCTTTCCTTGAGCAGCGCCTCGATGTGGCTGAACTCGGTCGAGACTCGGCTCTGGGAGAGCTCGAAGATGATCTGCTCGGCCCGGTCGACGAGCTCCTGCGCGTCGCCGAGGCGCTCCCACCCGAGCCGGGCGACCGCCCCGCCGGCCCCGGTGTGGGCGCGGGGGGGGGCCCAG
>JBKPFD010000316.1:0-1808 GCA_046729155.1 Actinomycetota bacterium | reverse complement strand
GAGCCGGGCTTCTTCCGCACCGATTTGCTCGAAAAGGAGTCAACGGCCTACGCCGGCTTGTCGATCGACGACTACGCCGAGCGCACCGCCCAGACCCGGCCCGCCTGGGAGGCGATGAGCGGCAAGCAGGGCGGCGACCCCAGGAAGCTCGCGAAGGCTCTGGTCACCGTCGTCGACGAGGAGCAGCCGCCGCTGCGCTGGGTTGCGGGCGCCGACGCGGTCGAGACCGTCGAGACGAAGGCCAAGGAGCTGTTCGAGCAGGTCGATGCCCACCGCGACCTATCGAGTTCCCTGGCGTTCGACGAAACGCTCGGGTGACATTGCCGGACGCCGGCGCCGGCGGCCCCCTCAGGTGTCTTGCCGTAACGGTTCGTCGTCCGGGCATCGATCCGGCGCAGAAGCACCTCGACCGGCGCACTCAAAAGAACCAGCGCGTCGAAGCGCGGGTAGAAGCGACCCTGATTCGAAACCGTTCCGGAGACATAAAGCGTCCCGCCGTGGTCGCGAGACAGAAGTTCTGCGACGAGATCCTCCCGCCAGACGTATCCGCCGTCTGCCTCCGACCACTCGCTCCACGGTGCGTCATCAGTCTCGACGACTTCAAAGCCGCGCCTCGCATGCTCGGCCAACACGGTTGACTTGCGGTGCCCGACATCCCCGTGACCAGGACCCTCCGCATGCCGAGAAGGCTATTCGAGCGGCTCAGACGACTTTCCTGATCGCTGCGTTAGGAATACGCATCCACTAGCATCGCGCCGTGCGCGAGCTGGCGCCGGGCCTGTGGCACTGGGAGGCACCGCACCCGGAGTGGCGGCCAACCGAGCCGTGGAGCGAGAACGTGTCGTCCTACGCGATCGACGACGGGGAGCGGCTGCTGCTCTTCGATCCGCTGGCCGTGCCGAGCGAGCTTGGGGACCTGGCGGCCGGCCGCGAGACGGCGATTGTGCTCACCGCGCCGTGGCATGAGCGCGACGCGCAGAGCTTGGTCGAGCGGCTCGGCGTGCCGGTCTTCACCCCGCTCCCCGACACCGCGCAGGACCTCATGGACATGTACGGCATTACCGCCGAGCAGGCCGGCGACGGCAGTCCCGATCTCGTCTGGCTGCTCCGCGAGAAGAAGGGCGAGGCACGCCCGTACTCGCCCGGCGACCGGCTGCCGTTCGGTGCCGACGTGTTCCCCGGGCACAAGCGAAACGACACCGTGCTCTGGGTCGAGAGCCGGCGTGCGGTGATCTCCGGCGACACGCTCGTCGACTTCGGCCGGGGCCTCGAGATCAACGAGAGGTGGCTTCGCCCTGGCGTGACGCGCGAGGAGATCGCCGAGGGGCTGCGCCCGCTCCTCGCACTGCCGGTCGAGCACGTGCTTGCGACGCACGGCGGGCCGACCGACCGGGCCGCCCTCGAGCGCGCGTTGTCCTTCTCCTAGACCGCTCAAGGGACATTCCCGCACGCTCCCCAGGTGAGAGTTAGCCCACTCAGTCACGAGCCGCAGCACGCTAGACCATCGTGTCCGCGTCTGGCGACGTGTGGCGGCCGGCGGTGACGACGACGGCTTCCGTGAGGAGCGTCGGCCCGTGCCCTCCCGCCGTGCCACCGGGACGTCTGGATTACCGTAACGGTCGGTTAGAGGGCGAAGCCTTCGAGGGGTCCGATTCGGGGTCTGGCGCTAGGCGTAATGCTCGCGGAGGAACTCCGCCGACTTGGGCGGACCTTGCGTGAACCCGGCTTGCTGAAAGATCGCCGGGACCTCGGGGTCCGAGGTAAAGCTTTGCCAGCCCGCCTCGTCCCAGTCGAAGATCGCCCAGACC
>JBKPFD010000315.1:0-5974 GCA_046729155.1 Actinomycetota bacterium | reverse complement strand
CGATATTGCCGAGTGTCTCGTGGGCTCGGAGATGTGTATAAGAGACAGGAGCACATTCGCGCCGCGAAGGAGTCCGGCGCAGGTGCGATCCACCCCGGCTACGGCTTCCTCGCGGAGAGCCCGGACTTCGCGGCGGCCGTCGAGGCTGCGGGCCTCGTGTTCGTCGGGCCGACAGCCGACGCTCTGCGCCTCGGAGGGAACAAGCTCGAGGCGAAGCGAATCGCACGCGAGACCGGCGTGCCTGTGGTGCCCGACGGAGCTCCGGCGGAGATCGGCTTCCCGCTCGTCGTCAAGGCCGCGGCGGGCGGCGGCGGCCGAGGAATGCGCGTCGTCCGCGACGCAGGCGAGCTCGACGAGGCGCGGGCCGCGGCGGCGCGCGAGGCCAAGGCGGCGTTCGGCGACGAGACGGTCTTCTGCGAGCGGTACGTCGAGCGGCCGCGCCACGTCGAGATCCAGCTCCTCGCCGACGAGCACGGCAACGTCGTCGCCCTCGGCGAGCGCGAGTGCTCGATCCAGCGCCGTCATCAGAAGGTGCTCGAGGAGTCGCCCTCGCCGGCCCTGGACGCCGAGCTGCGTCGGCGCATGAGCGAAGCGGCCGTCGCGTTCGCCCGCGCGGTCGGCTACCGGAGCGCGGGTACGGCGGAGTTCATGCTCGACGGGCGCGCCTTCTTCTTCCTCGAGCTGAACGGTCGCATCCAGGTCGAGCATCCCGTGACGGAGCTCGTGACGGGGATCGACCTCGTCCGCGCCCAGCTGGAGATCGCGGCCGGCGAGGCGCTCGACGTGGGCGAGGTGCGGCTGGACGGGCACGCGGTCGAAGCGCGGCTGTACGCCGAGGACCCGCGGAGCTTTCTCCCCCAAGCCGGGGTGATCGAGCGCCTGCGGCTCCCGAGGGGCATCCGCGTCGACGCGGGCGTCGAGGAGGGCGACGAGGTCGGCGTCGGCTACGACCCCATGATCGCGAAGCTGATCGCGCACGGGCCGACACGCGATGAGGCTCTGCTCCGGCTACGCGACGCGCTCGCGGAGACCGAGGTCGACGGCCTCATTACCAACCTTCCGTTCCTGCGCTGGCTGGTCATGCACCCCGTCGTCCGGGCCGGGCGAACGACGACGGCGTTCCTCGCCGAGCACGCGCCGCTGTCCGCCCCGCCGGAGCGGCTGCCGAGCGGCCCGTGGGACGGCGCGTGGCGGCTGAATCTGCCGGCGCCAGAGCCGCAAGCGCCGCCCGACGTCGACGAGGCCGCCCACGCCGGCGCGACCGGCGCGGCCGGAGAGCAGAGCTCGCTGACGGCGCCCATGCCCGGCACGGTGATCAAGGTGCTGGCTGCGCCCGGCGACCGCGTCGAGCCGCGGCAGACGCTGCTCGTCCTCGAGGCGATGAAGATGGAGACGCCCGTCGTCTCGCCCTACGAGGCCGTCGTAAGGGCCGTGCACGTCGCCGAGGGCGACCGGGTCGCCGGAGGCGCGGTCCTCGTCGAACTGGAGGAGTAGCTCTACGCGGTCGCGGGCCGGCGCAGCGCGCCCTGGACGAAGAGGCCGGCGAGGAGGGCGGCACCGACGAGGGCGCCCAGGATCGTCCAGCCGTCCGAGAACGACGGCTTGACCGCCATGTCGAACAGGATCAGGAAGAGGATGACGAGGTCGATCCGCGAGAGTACGAGGATCCTTGCGATCTTGGCCTGAGCCGCCGGCGAGTCGGCGCCGTGCATCTCGATCAGCTTCTTGATGCGGCCGGATTCGGGGCCGAAGAACAGCGCGCCGGCCAGGAAGGTAATCGCGAACAGGACGAGGCCGATGACGATCCAGTCGTCGCCAAAGCCCCAGAAGTCCGAGTCCCAGACGAGGCCGAGACCGGACAGGAAGGCGAGCCCTGAGAACGAGGTCAGGAATCGGCTCCCGACCCACTCGACGTCGCCCGCGAAGGTCGCGAGTCGCTGCCCGTCGCGCGAGGCGAGAGCTCGCAGCCCGAAGAACTGCACCATCGCGCCGCCGCCGACCCAGATCGCCGCGGCGGCGATGTGCACGAAGAGCAGGAACTCGTACCAGGTCAACTCAGAAGAGCTTCTGCAGCTTCAGCGCGGCGCCCATGTCCCCGTCGATCTTGATCTTGCCCGTCATGTAGGCGGTCGTCGCGTTCTGCTCGCCGGACGCGATTGCGCGGAAAGTCTCCTCCGAGGCACGGATCGTGACGTCGGCGCCTCCCCCGCCCTCGGTGACATCGACCTTGCCGTCCGTCACGTCGACTCTCCACGTGCCCGCCCCCTCGATGTCGAAGACGTAGGAGTTGTTCATGCCGGCCGTCTTGGCCGGGTCGACCCGCGACTCGAGGGTGTCGAAGAACTCTTTGACCGACTGCGCCACGGCGCGGAGGCTACATCACGGCGAGACGGGCTCAGGCGCGAGCCTCCGGCGCGGGCGCGCCGAGGGCAGGAACGCGCCGAGCGCGACGGCGACCACTGGCACCGCCGCACAGACATAGAGCGACGTCTGCAGGTCGACGGTGTCGGCGAGCGCTCCGAGGGCGACCGCGGCGACGCCGCCGAGCCCGATCGACATGCCGATCGAGAGGCCCGACGCCATGCCGATGTGCCGCGGTAAGTACTCCTGGCTCATGACCATGGTGACGCCGAACGTTCCGACTACGCACGCGCCTACGAGGGCGAGGGCGGCGGCGCCGACCACACCGCCGACGGTGATGAAGACGAGCGTGAGCGGCGCGGTCGCGGCGATGCTCGCGAGCAGGACGGGTCGCAGTCCGACTCGGTCGGCGAGCGGGCCGGCCGCGAGCGTTCCGAGGCCGCCGGCGAGGAGCATGAGCGTCAGCAGCTGGTTCCCGTACGCCTTCGAGTGGCCGAGCGAGACCGCCCAGAGGGGCACGAAGGTGACGAGCCCGAACCACGCGACCGAGCGGAGCGCGATGACGCCGAGAAGGAGCGCAAGTGCGCCCGGCCGATCCTTGCCTGTCGCCGCTTCTCGCGAGCGGCTCGCCGGTTCGAAGCTCGCGAGGTAGCGCGCCGCGGCGACGAGGAGCGCAGCGACGGCGAGGCAGGGGATCGCGAGCAACAGGCCCCCGCGCAGTCCGAGGAGGATGACGAGCGGGGTCGCGACCGCAGGGCCGAGCGCGTAGCCGAGATTGCCGCCGATCGAGAAGAGCGACATTCCGCTCGCGCGGCGGCGGCCGCTCGTGTAGGCGGCGAACTTCGAGCCCTCTGGGTGGTACGCGGCAACGCCCAGCCCGGAGACGAGGACGAAGACGATGACGAGCCAGTAGGTGGGCGCGGCTGCGGCGAGCGCGATGCCGACCCCGGCGATCGCGACCCCGGCGGGGAGCAGCCAGATCGCGCCGCGGCGGTCGGACCAGAGCCCGAAGAACGGCTGGATGACTGATGAGGAGAAGGCCGAGGCGAGCATGATCGCCGCCGCGAGCGTGTACGACAGGTCGAAGCGGTCGACGAAGAACGGCAGCAATGCGGGCAGGGCGCCGTTCGCGAAGTCGGTGGCGAGGTGGCCGCTCGCGAGGGCGGCCATCGCGCGCTTGTCGATCTCGGCGCGCACCTCGGCCAGCCTAGCGGCGGGCAGGCCTCACGAGCCGTCACGCATTCGGCTCAGGCGCGTGACAGACACGCACGCTTTCAATCAATACGATCGAACGTGGGTGGTGGGCCGGGGTGCCCCAGGCCCGAGGCGCGGTTTGGCTAGGCCGCGCGGCGCTCGACGGGCTGCGGCAAGTAGCGATCGATCAGCGCGTGGGAGAGCTGCCACTGCGCGCGGGCGATCTGCACGCGGTTCCGCTCGAGGGCCGCCTCGCCCGCCTCGCGGGCGCGCAGCGACTGGCGCTCGAACGCCAGAACCTGGATCCGCTCGAGGAGCGTCTCGACGCTCTCGACGACGGGGCGTCGCCGGAACCGGGAAGGAACGATAGGCCGCAACCGACTCATGAACACACTGTCTATCGGCGGCTCTTTCGGAAAACGTTAGGACGCGTTCAAAGATTTGAAAAACGTTCTCGGTTCCGACACTAGAAGGGCTGTCGGATAGCATCGGCGCCCCCATGCGGGTTGAGGTAACTGCCCCCGAAGCGGCCCCTCGGCAGGCCGACGTCGTGGCCCTCGCGGTGCGCTCCGACGACGACGCGCTCCCGGCCGCCGCCGCTTCGTTCGGCGAGGCGGTCGCCGACCGCGTGCGCCAGGTGGCGACCGAAGAGGACGTCGCCAGCGAGGCCGGCCGCACCGCGGTTCTCTACCCCGACGGCGAGGTCGATGCCCGCCGCCTCGTCGCCGTTGGGCTCGGGCCCGCCGACGAGCTCGACGCCGACTCGCTGCGAACCGCGGCCGCGCGTGTCGCCGATGCGGCCGAGCGCGTGGGCGGCACGCTCGTCTGGCTGCTCGACGACGCGCTGCCGCTGTCGCCGACGGAGCAGGCGCGCGCGGTCGTCGACGGGCTCCTGCTCGGCTCCTACGACCCCGGCAGGTGGAAGACCGCCGCCAAGACGGAGCCGCCGTTCGAGCGGCTCGTCCTCGTCGGCCCCGACGAGGTGGCAGACGCAGCGCAACGCACCGCGCGCGTCGCCGAGGCGGCGAACCGAGCCCGCGACCTCGCCAACATGGGCGGCAACCAGCTCACGCCCGAACGCCTCGCCGCCCGCGCCGAGGAGATCGCGGCCCCACACGAGCACCTCCGAGCCGAGGCGCTCGACGAGGACGGTGTCCGCGAGCTCGGCATGGGCGCCTTCGCCGGAGTCGCCCAGGGGAGCCATAACCCGGCGCGGATGATCGTCATGCACTATCAGCCGCCCTCCGCAAAGGGCGACGTGACGCTCGGCCTCGTCGGCAAGGCGATCACGTTCGACACCGGCGGCATCTCGATCAAGCCGTCGCTCTACATGGAGGACATGAAGGGCGACATGGCAGGTGGAGCAGCCGTCGTCGAGGGCATGGCCGCGATCGCGGAGCTCGGCTTGCCGTTACGAGCGCTGGCCGTCGTCGCCGCGACGGAGAACATGCCCGGCGGCGGCGCGTACCGCCCCGGCGACATCCTGACCGCGATGAACGGCAAGACGATCGAGATCACGAACACGGACGCCGAAGGCCGCCTCGTGCTCGCCGACGCCCTCCACTACGCTCGCGAGCTCGGCGCCACCCACCTGCTCGACTTCGCGACACTCACCGGCGCGATGGAGCTCGCGATGGGCGACCTCTACGCGGGCGTGTTCGGCAACGACGAGCAGTGGCGCGACCAGGTTGTCGCGGCCGGCGAGGCGAGCGGCGACCACGCGTGGCCGTGGCCGATGCACCGCCGCTACAAGGGGTACATCGAGTCGGCCTTCGCGGACATGAAGAACTCGTCCGTCCGCCGCCAGGCGAGCCCCGCGTACGCCGCATCGTTCCTCGAGCAGTTCGCCGGCGAAGGCCCGTGGGCCCACGTGGACATGGCCGGCACGGGCTTCTTCACCTGGCCGCGCACCGACTACCTCTCCCAGAAGGGCGGCACCGGCTACGGCGTGCGCCTGATCGTCGAGCTCGCAACGCGCCTCACCGAGTGAACTTCGAGCTCTCGCCCGAGCACGAGCTCATCCGGCGGACCGTGCGCGAGTTCGCGGAGGAACAGGTCGCCCCCGTCGCCGAGGAGCTCGACCGCGAGCACCGATTCCCGTACGAGCTCGTCGAGCAGATGGCCGAGCTCGGCCTGATGGGCATGCCCTTCCCCGAGGAGTACGGCGGCGGCGGCACCGACACGCTCTCGTACGCGATCGCAGTCGAGGAGCTGACGCGCGTCGACTCGTCGGTCGCGATCACGATGGCCGCGCACGTCTCGCTCGGCACGATGCCGATCTTTCTCTTCGGGACGGAGGAGCAGAAGCGCGAGTGGCTGCCCGAGCTCGCGTCCGGGCGCAAGCTCGCCGCCTTCGGCCTCACCGAGCCCGGCGCCGGCTCCGACGCGGGCGCGACGCGCACGCGCGCCGAGCTGCGCG
>JBKPFD010000314.1:0-4051 GCA_046729155.1 Actinomycetota bacterium | reverse complement strand
ACGAGACCTTCATGCTGAAGGAGATCTACGAGCAGCCCGAGGGCGTCCGCGAGACGATCGGTGACCGGGTTCGCCACGGCAAGCTCCTGCTCGAAAGCCTCGGGCTCACGGACAACGAGATCCGCAACCTGAGGCGGATCGTGATCCTCGCCTGCGGCACCTCGTACCACGCCGGCGTCGTCGGCCGGTACGTGATCGAGGAGTGGGCGCGCATCCCGGTCGAGCCGGACATCGCCAGCGAGTGGCGGTACCGCAACCCGGTCCTTTCGAAGGACACGCTCGTGATCGGGATCTCGCAATCGGGCGAGACGGCGGACACGATCGCAGCGATGCGCCTCGCGCGGGAGAAGGGAGCGCGCACGGTCGCGATCACGAACATGATGGGCTCGCAGATCACGCGGGAGGTCGACTCCGTCCTCTACACCCGAACGGGGCTCGAGATCGGCGTCGCCGCCTCGAAGACGTTCACGGCGCAGGTCGCCCTCATCGATCTGCTCGCGCTCAAGCTCGCCGAGGTGCGGAGGACGCTGCCCGAGGACGAGATCGAGTTCATCCTCGACGAGCTCTACCGGCTTCCGGTGCGAATGCAGCACTTCCTCGACGGCAGCCATCCGATCGAGGAGATCGCGCAGCGCCATTACGACAAGCCGTTTTTCCTCTACCTCGGGCGGCACATCGGACTGCCTGTTTGCCTCGAGGGCGCGCTCAAGCTGAAGGAGATCTCATACATCCCGACCGAGGCGTACTCGGCGGGCGAGATGAAGCACGGGCCGATCGCGCTCCTCGACGATGAGACGCCCGTCGTGTGCATCGCGACCGACTCGCACGTCTACGACAAGGTCGTCTCGAACATCCAGGAGACGCGGGCGCGAGGCGCGCAGGTCATCGCGATCGCGACCGACGGCAACGAGGACATCCAGCACCACGCGGACGACGTCATCTACGTGCCGAAGACGCCGGCCTTCCTGCAGGCGGTGCTCGCGATCCTCCCGCTGCAACTCCTCGCGTACCGCATCGCGCGCCTGCGCGGCCTGAACGTCGACCAGCCTCGCAACCTGGCCAAGACAGTCACGGTCGAGTAGCTCTCGCTTCCCTGACCGGCGCCGGGCTCCCGCCGGGCGAAGCCCGGCTCCACCCGCCGCCTCGCGTCGCTGAGCACCCTCCTGCCGACGCGCCGTGTGCCCAACACTGTCCCGTCGGCATACGGGCACTCAGCGACGCGTCAGGAAACCGAGGCACGGTTTTCGCGGGAACCTCTGGCCGTCGTGCGGTGTAGAGCGGGTGATGCGGAAGGCGCTCGTCCTGCTGCCGCTCGTCGCGCTCGCCGGCCTCGCTGCCGTCGCGGCCTGGCCGAAGGACGAGCCGCGCTCGCTGAGGCTCTGGGTCGAGAAGCCAAAGACAGTGCTGGCCCTGCAGTGGAAGCGCGACGTCCCGTACCTCGTGCGCGCCGACGCGCGGACCATGCGGCCGCGGCGCGGCGAAAGCCTGCCGCTCTCGGGCCACTGGCTCGGCCCCAGCTTCTCGCCGGACGGGAAGCTGCTCGCCGTCGGCAGCGATGGTTTCGGCGACGTGTGGCTGGTGGACACGCGGCGGCTGCGGCTGGTCGGCACCGTTCAGGCCGAGGAGTACGGGAACGTGATCGAGACGGCCTGGGCCAGGGGAAAGCTCGTGGCGGTCGTCGACCGCTGCTGCCGTGACGAGACCACGGAAGGGTTGACCGTCGCCGTCTTCGATGCAGCGCGGCGCGCTCCGATCAGCGGGCACCGGATCGACGGCTCGCTGCAGGCGGCTGCGCGGACGAGCTCGGGGCTCGTGCTCGTGCTCGGGCCGCGCGGGCGGGTCGGGACGGCGCGACTGGCCGTCGCCGACGCGGACGGCGGCCCGGAGGTCGTTGCGCTCGATCGCATTGCCGCGGGGAGCGAGTGGCGCGAGGGCCACCCGATCGGGCGCGCCGTCACACCGGGCGTGGCCGTCGACGACGCCGGCCGCCGCGCTTTCGTCGTCGGCGCGGGGACGCCGGTCGCCGAGGTCGACCTGGAGACCCACGCCGTGAAGTACCACGATCTGACGGCGCCCGTCTCGCTCCTCGGCCGGCTGCACGACTGGCTCCAGCCCGCGGCCGAGGCGAAGGCCCCGCCCAACGGACCGCAGCGCTTCGCGCGCTGGCTCGGGAACGGATACCTCGCCGTCTGGGGCGTCGACAACGAATCGTGGGTCGACCCGCAGGGAGGCGAGCAGTGGCGGCAAGCCGCGGTCGGCGTCAAGCTGATCGACACGCGCGACTGGAGCGTGCGCACGCTCGACGGGCAGGCGTCCGCGCTCGCAGTGGCCGATCGCACGTTGCTGACTTTCGGCGCGCTTTCGGACTCCGGCCGCCCGAAAATGGCAGGCGTCGGGCTGAGGGCCTACCTCGCCGACGGCACCAGGCGCTTCCAGCGCTTCGGCGCCGCGCCGCTCGACACGGTGCGCGTCGTCGGCTCCCGCGCATTCGTCGCCGACCGTGAGCGCTCGTACGCGGTACTCGACCCGCAGACGGGCCGAGCGCTCCGCCGGGTCCGCGGCGCGATGCCCGAGCCGCTCATCCCCTAGTAGCGTAGGTCCCCGCGGTGGGGATCCTCGAAGCCGTCCGGGAGGGCCTCTGGAACGCGTTCCAGATGGCGTGGGAGGTGGGCTGGGCGCTCATCCTCGGCTTCCTCCTGTCCGGGATCGTTCAGGCATGGATTCCCCGCGCCCGCATGGAGCGGGCGCTCGGCGGTCGCGACCTGCGCACGATGGGGCTGGCAACGGGACTCGGCGCCGCCTCGTCGTCGTGCAGCTACGCAGCCGTCGCGATCGCGAAGTCGATGTTCCAGAAAGGCGCGAGCCTCGCGACGGCGATGGTGTTTCAGTTCGCCTCGACGAACCTCGTCTTCGAGATCGGCATCGTCATGTGGATCTTCCTCG
Organism: Actinomycetota bacterium; assembly: GCA_046729155.1. Classification (GTDB taxonomy): domain Bacteria; phylum Actinomycetota; class Thermoleophilia; order Gaiellales; family Gaiellaceae; genus VAXT01. The sequence continues at coordinate 1,108 of JBKPFD010000314.1, read as the reverse complement.
GCTGGCAGTTCACGCTCGCCGAGTTCGTCGGCGGGCTGCTCCTCGTCGTGCTCATGTGGGCGGGGATGCGCCTCGTCGTCACGCGCCGGCTCGAGGCGGACGCCCGGCAGCACGCCCTGGCGGCGCAAGCCGGCCACGAACACCAGGGGGTCGCCACCGAGGGCCTGAGCTGGAGGCAGCGACTCACTTCGCTCGAGGCGTGGTCGGACGTCGCGCACAACTTCCGTGCGGACTGGGAGATGCTCTGGAAGGAGATCACGGCGGGCTTCGTCATCGCAGGCTTCGTCGCGATGCTGCCGATGGACTTCTTCAACGCGCTCTTCGTCACGGACGCACCCGGCTGGCTACGACTCCCGGAGAACGTCCTCGTCGGCCCGCTCGTCGCCGTGCTCTCGTTCGTCTGCTCGGTCGGGAACGTCCCGCTCGCGGCCGTGCTCTGGGCGGGCGGGATCTCCTTCGCGGGCGTGATCGCCTTCATCTACGCGGACCTGCTCGTGATCCCGATCCTGCTCATCTACCGCAAGTACTACGGGCTCCGGGCCACCGTCGTGATCGCCGGCGTCATGCTCACTGCGATCGTCGTGGCGGCGCTCACGGTGGACACCGTCTTCGAGCTCTCCGGCCTGGTCCCGGACGAGAGGCCGGACGTCGAGTCGATCACCGAGCGCGGCATCGAGTGGAACTACACGACGTTCCTGAACATCGTCTTCTTCGGCATCGCTGCCGCGCTCGTCGCCCTCACGCTGCGCCGCGGGGCCCGCGATCCCGTCTGCGGCATGACCGTCGACCGGTTCAAGACGCCCTACCGCACCGAGTACGCCGGCCACACGGTCTACTTCTGCGGCCAGGGCTGCAAGGCGAAGTTCGAGCGCGAGCCCGAGCGCTACGTCGATCCGTCGGGCCGGCAGGTGGCGCCGCTCGCGCACGCCGGGGAGCACGGTAATCATCACGGGCATTAGGGCCGGCGTCGCGGGAGCGCTGCTCGCGCTCGTCTTCGCGGGAGCCGCCTGGTCTCCCGTCGTGCGGGTGACCGTGCCGGCCGGGTTCCGCGTCGAGACGTACGCCGGGGGGCTCGAGCATCCGACCGCGATGGCCTGGGGGCCGGACG
>JBKPFD010000313.1:0-3897 GCA_046729155.1 Actinomycetota bacterium | reverse complement strand
GTGTAGAGCTTGCGCCCCTCCTCGAACATCGCACGCCCTGCGTTGATCTGGTCGCCGCGGACGATCCCGCTGACACCCTCCATGTCGCTGATGATGTGAACACGCATACAGCACTTATAGATGGTTCGGTGAGAACGCGATTGTGTCGACAGGTCATTTCAGACGGATGCCGCGCAAGGCGCGGCATCGTGGAGGCGGCATCGCAAGCGATGCCTTAGAAGATCACTCGAACGAGGGATCATCCCTCGAACGAGCGGGGTAGCCCGTACGAGGGATGGACATTCCCCGGGGTCCACCTACAACGAGTACAGGGGGAGAGGGCGAGCCTGCGGCGCCCGGCCGTCGCCCGAGGACTCGGCGGCTGGGTCGCCCGGGCTGCGCAGCAGGGGGAGCCGGCGCGCTCTACAGAGACTTCACGTACTGCACGAGGTCGCGCTTCTGGCCAGGGCTGAGCCCGAGGTTGAAGCACTCGTTGTAGTGGTCGACCACGGCTTCGAGCGTGCCGAAGCGGCCGTCGTGCCAGAAGCCGCGCTTCGACTTCGCAAAGAGCCCTCTGAGCGGAGTCGTCCGATAGCGGAAGGTCGGCGAGCGGCTCGCCTGGAAGGCATCCGTGCACATCTCCCTCGGCGAGTGGAGGTTCCAGCCCGGCTCGCTGAAGGTCGGCGGCACGTGGCACGTCGCGCACTTGCCTGGTGCGTTGAAGAGCATCTTCCCGCGGCGCGCAGCCGCAGCGTTGAAGCTTCGCCTCGGCGGCCGGGGAGCAGGAATCGAGAGCTGGTAGAAGTGGAGCGCGGGGAGCTTCGAGCTGATCAAGTCGCGCCGGTTGCGGACCCTGGCGAAGCCGGCCCTCGCCGCTACCGGGAACTGGTTCGCATTCGCCAGTCGATCGTCCGTGAAGTTGCCGATGCCGTGCATCTCGAGGTTCGCGACGAACGCATTCCAGTACGTCACCGTGCCCCAGCCCGTGTACGTCGCGAGGTTGACGCCGGCGAGTCCGAACGCAGGTGGAATCCGCGTCGAGGCCGGCTTCCCGTCGGGACGGAACCCTTGGCCGTCGAGGGAGAGGCTGGCATCGAACTCGCCGGGGCCCCAGCTCGTCAGGACGCGGTTCACCGTCGCCTCGTTCACGCCCAGCAGGTCGGTCAGAGGCTTCTTGTTGGGCGCGAGCGAGATGATCTTGCCGACGTCGAGATCCTGGTTCGGCCAGCCGTCGAGACGGCGGCCGATTCCGGGCGCGAACGAGTCGTCGACGGTCGAGTGGCAGAGGGCGCAGGTGATGCCCATCGACGACAATCGCCCGCTACGGCCGAAGAACCCCTTGACGCCGATCACCGCGTTGAGCTTGAGGAGGGTCAAGGTCGTCTTCGGGTCGTCGAGGTTGACCCGTCCCGCCTTGATCGCGGCCGCCACTGGTCTCGGCACGGCCCTCGCGTCGACCTTGAGCCCGACGGCCAACGCGGTTTTCGGGCTCACGCCGCCGCCTACGCCGCCGTTCCGCGAGCCTGCGATCGCCCGGTGGAGCTGGAGCCCGCCGCCCCAGAAGGACTCGTCGCCGAAGGTGTCGTAGCGGAAGATTCGGCGGCCCTGCAGGAACAGGGCTCTGCTGTTCCGGGCGTTTTGCGCATCGGCAACCGCTCCACGTGGCGGTGTGGCCGACGAGCGTTTGACCGCGGCGAGCGTTCCGTTCACGACGGCGAGGGCGAGGTAGAGGAGCGCGGCGCCCGCAAGCAGGGTTGCAGCGAAGCCGAGGCTCTTCCGCGCATGGACCATGCGAACGCGCCGGATCGTAGGAAGCGCGTGTCTAGATCGACGTGATAGTTGTCACACCTCGAGCGCGACGCCCGGTTGCAACCGGTAGCTTCGGCCGCATCTCTTCAGAAAGCCCGTTCGCTGCAGCTCGTCGACAGCTCGCGTCACGGTCTCGCGCGAGGAGCCGATCATCTCGGCGAGCAGCATGTGGCTGATGGGGAAGTCGATGCGGATGCCGTCCGGGCCGACCTTGCCATAGGTGCGGGCGAGCTGGATGAGCAGCTCGCGAACTCGGTCGAGATGCCGCGTGCTCGCGAAGTTGCCCATCATCTCCTGCGCCTGCCGGAGCGCCGCGGACAGCGCCTCGATCAGCAAGCGCGCGAACCCCGGGATCTCCAGCAGCCGGCGAAGAGCGTCCTCCGAGACGACGACCAGGCGGGAATCGGCGAGGCTCTCCAGTGTCTCGCGCTCGGCCGGCGGCACGATGACACCTCCGGGCCCCGCGACCGATGTGAGGACCGACCGTGACACGTGGTCGTCCAGCGTGCGGAGAACGACGAAGCCGGCGTCGACGACGAGCAGAGGGACGCCGCGCAGCGAGCGCGGGGTGTCGAAGGCGTCCGCTTCGAGCGCGAGCGTGCGGCTCCCGCGCAGGATGGCACGCGCCGCGTGGGCCTCTTCCGCGCTGAGCCCGTCGAGGAACAGGTCGAGGCCGGTGTTGCCACGGTTCGGCTGCACACCTTCGTTAGCGGCGGGCGCGCGCGACTTCTTACGTCGTGCGTTCTACGGGGCCCAGCGCTCGCCGCCGGTGTCCCAGCCGACGAGGCAGTGCGGCGCGATCAGGGCGGCCACCCGTTCGAGGAACGCGCGGTCGGCCTCGCCGAACGCGGCCGCCTCGTCCGAGTCGATGTCGATCTCGCCGACGACGCGTCCCTCGAACGAGATCGGCACGACGATCTCCGAGCGGGTCGACGCGAAGCAGGCGAGGTAGCGAGGATCGGCGTTGACGTCGTCGACGATCTCCGTCCGCCCGGTCGCGGCAGCCGCCCCGCAGATGCCCTGTCCGACGGGGATGCGCACGTGTTCGGTCGCCTCCGGGCCTTTCCACGGGCCGAGGACGAGCTCGTCGCCCTCGACGAGGTAGATCCCGACCCAGGAATAGTGGTCGAAGCGGTCGTGGAGGAGCGCGACGACACCGCGCAGGACGTCGTCTGCGTCGCCTCCGCGTTCGAGGATGCGGTCGACGTCCTCGAGGGTGCTGTCGAGCTCGCTCACGCCTCGAGATTCGCTCCTTCGAAGGCCCTGATCCGCTCGCGATACGTGTCCGGAATCGGGCGAGCCTTCCGCTCGGCGAGGTCGACGAGAACGAGGGTCTGGTGCGCCGTGACCATCAGCACGTCGTCGTCGACGCGGTACGCGGCCATCTCGTAGGTGCCGCTCGTGCGGCCGATGCGCGTGACGCGGATGAAGACCTCGAGCAGGTCGTCGAACATTGCCGGCGCGTGGTACTCGATGTCGGAGGCGCGCATGACGAACTCGCCGCCGTCTGGTCGCTCCTTGAGCATGTCCAGGTGGCGGTGGTACTCGACGCGCGCCATGTCGAAGTAGGGCAGGTAGCGGCCGTAATAGACGATGCCCTGCGCGTCCGTGTCCGAGAAGCCCACACGCGTGAACGCGGAGTACTTGAACGGGGGCTTGCGGTCGGTGGCGTGGCCGAGCTCGATCATTCGCGAATGACGGACAGCACCTCGTCACGTTTGCGCTCCATCAGCTCGCGCTCGCGCGCCTCGAGGTTGAGGCGGAGCAGTGGCTCCGTGTTCGAAGGCCGTACGTTCATGTGCCAGTCCTCGGCGTCGATCGAGATGCCGTCCAGGTGCGAGACTGTGCCTTGTTCGCCGAAGCGCTCCTTCAGCTCCTGGAGCTTGACCGCCACATCCGGCACGGGCGTGTTCAGCTCGCCGGTGAGGAAGTAGCGCTCCCGGTAGGGCCGCAGCAGCTCCGAGAGCTTCTGCCCGCGCTTCGAGATCAACTCGACCATGAGCAGGAACGGAATCACGCCCGAGTCGGCCTGGTAGAAGTCGCGGAAGTAGTAGTGGCCGGAGACCTCGCCGCCGAAGACGGCGCCCTCCTCGCGCATCCGGTGCTTGA
>JBKPFD010000312.1:0-9911 GCA_046729155.1 Actinomycetota bacterium | reverse complement strand
TTCCTCCTCGGACGGGATCAGGAGCACGCGGTCGACCTCGTCGACCTCGACGAGCTCCACCTGGATGCGCTCGTCGCGTGCGGTCGGCAGGTTCTTGCCGACGTAGTCGGGGCGGATGGGGAGCTCACGGTGGCCCCGGTCGGCGAGGCAGGCGAGCTGGACGCGCTCGGGGCGGCCGTAGTCGAAGAGCGCCTCGACGGCGGCCCTGATCGTGCGGCCCGTGTAGAGGACGTCGTCGACGAGGACGCACGTCATGCCCTCGAGCGGGAAGTCGAGCTTCGTCGCCCGTACGACGGGCTGCGCGTGCAGCGGCGCTTCGCCGCCGCGGACGTGGACGTCGTCGCGGTAGAAGGTGATGTCGACCGTGCCGAGTCGCACCTGCTCGCCGCTGAAATCGGCGATCAGGCGGCCCAAGCGCTGCGCGAGGGGCACGCCGCGCGTGTGGATGCCGATCAGCGCGACGTGCTCGAGCTCCGGGTTCGCCTCGATGATCTCGTGCGCGATGCGCGCCAGGCTGCGCTGGATCGCGTCGGCGTCCAGGAGCACCTTGTCGGCGGAGACTCCCGCGCTGCTCAAAGCGGCGGCGGGCTCGAGAGGCGAACGAGGGTACGCGGCTGCATCGGACTCCTTTCCGGCCTCACGGGACCGAGTTAAAGGGGTTCGGGTCGCGCGGGACTCTAGCGGCTGCTGCGGACGGAGGCCAGCGCGCGACCGTGGACTGTGGTGTGATCCACACGTGCCTCCCGCCCTCCGCCCGTTCCGGCCCGCCGACGTGCACCGCCAGGTGGTGCTGCAGCAGGTCGCTGTCTCGGCCGACGGAGGCTGGGCCGCGTACAGCCGCCGCACGGTCGAGAACGGCGAGTACCGCTCACGGCTCTTCCGCGTGCCGCTCGGCCGCGGTCGCCCGGAGCAGCTGACCTCCGCCGACGCGAACGACCTCGCGCCCCAGTTCTCGCCGGACGGGCAGTCGCTCCTCTTCCTCTCGGACCGTTCCGAGCGCTTCCAGCCCTGGATCCTGCCGCTCGGCGGAGGCGAGCCCAAGCGCGTGGGCGACGTCGAAGGCGCCGTCCGCATGGCGAGCTGGTCGCCCGACGGTCAGACGCTCCTCCTGCTCGCTCCGAGCGGAGAGGACCGGTTCGCCGTCGGCGACCCCGACAAGCCGCTCGCGCGCACGATCCGCGACCTCACGTGGCGACTCGACGGCGTCGGGCTCCGCGACCAGTTCACGAGCGCCTGGACGATCCCGGCCCGGGGCGGCCGCGCGACGAGGCTGACGCAGCCGACCTACGAGGTCACCGACGCCGCGTGGTCGTCCGACGGGCGGAGAGTTCTCTACCTCGCCGACCTGCGGGAGGACGCCGGCGTGATCGAGTTCCCGCAGGCCTACGCGGTGACGCCGGGCGGACGCAGGCGCCTCGTCGCCGCGCTGAAGGGCTACATCGTGTCGCTCGCGTCGTCGCCCGCAGGTCGGATCGCGCTCCTCGGCCTCGATCGCGCAGACCCGATCGGCTGGGAGAACGAGGTTCTCTTCGTCGTCGACGGCGGCAAGGTGCGCGCACTCGGCGGCGACCTCGACCGGCCGATCGGGAACCGCACGTTCGCCGACGTGCTCGACCTCGGCGAGACGCTGATGCCTAGGCCCCGCTGGCTCGACGACGAGACCGTCATCGCCCTCGTCTCCGACCGGGGCGGCTCGCGCCCGTACCGCTTCCCGCTCGAGGGCCGGCCGGAGCCGCTGCTCGACGACCCGGAGCTGGTCTGCTCGGGGCTCGCCGTGGGCGGCGGGCGGATCGTCGTCATCGCGGCCGAGCCCGGGAGCGCCGGCGAGGTCTGTGAAGTCGTGCACGGCAAGCTCCGCCCGCTGACGCGTGACGGCAGCCGCTGGCTCTCGCGTCACCGGATCGAGCCTGAGCGCGTCACCGTTCGCCGCCGCGGCGGCCCCGACGTCGACGCGTGGCTCGTCCCGGCAAGGGGTCGCCGCCGGCGCGCCCCGCTCGTCCTCAAGATCCACGGCGGTCCGCACAGCGCCTACGGCCCGGTGCCGTTCACCGAGACCCTGGCTCTCGCGCACGCCGGGTTCCATGTGCTCTACACGAACCCGGAGGGATCGGCCGGCTACGGCGAGCGCTTCTCGCGGGCGCTGACGGGCAAGTGGGGCGAGGCCGACAGCCCCCAGCAGATCGCTGCCGTCGACTGGGCGATCCGCCAGGGGCTCACCGATCGCGACCGCGTCGGCGTGCTCGGCCTCTCCTACGGCGGCTTCATGGTCAACTGGCTGCTCGGCCACTACCCCGGCCGATTCGCGGCAGGCGTGAGCGAGAACCCGGTCACCGACCTCGTCTCGCACTTCGGCACGTGCGACTTCGCCACGTGGGTCGGGCCGACGGCGGTCGGCGCGCGCGTCCCGCACGAGGACCCCGACGGCTACCGCGACCGATCGCCGGCGACGCTGATACACCGCAATCGCGCGCCGCTCCTGCTGCTCCAGTGCGAGGGGGACTTGCGCTGCCCCGCCGACCAGTCCGAGATCGTCTTCGGGATCCTGCGCGGCCTCGGCCGCGAGGTCGAGTACGTCCGCTACCCGGAGGAGTTCCACATCATGGTCGCGACGGGTCGGCCCGACCGGCGCGTCGACCGCCTCGAGCGGATCGTCGGCTGGTTCGACCGGCACCTGCGCTAGGCGCAGGCTCTAGGTATCGGCGACCAGCTCGTCCGGGTCGGTCAGCGACTCGATCGCGTGCTGCGCCTCCTCGAGCTTCGACTCCGGCACAAGCACCTTCTGCGGCGTGTCCTCGACCTCGCGCGGATGGTGCATGACGGCCGGCTCGAGCTGCGCGTCGATGCCGGCCGAGCGCAGGATCTCCTGCAGCTCCTCCGCCTCGGTCACGTCTTCGGCGAGTGCGACCTGCACCAACTCTGTCATCCGGGGGTCTCCATGCTCTCGGGGACAGTTTCGCCTTCCGCGCTCGCCTCGCGGCGGTGGAGTGCACCACCCTTGACGAGTTGTGGTCCGCCCCGCTCCTGGAAGCGTACGTCGATCGTATCGAAGTCCCTCGGGACGACCGTGTTCGGGAAGACGGTCCGCGCCTCGCGCGCCACCTCCCCGCCGAAGTAGCGGTTCGAGAGATGCGTCAACGCGAGCAACTCGACCTCGGCCGCGCGCGCGACGCCCGCCGCCTCGAGCGCGGTCGAATGCTGTGTCTCGCGGGCCCGGTCGCGCTCGTCCTCGCAGAACGTCGCCTCGTGGACGAGCAGGTCGGCCCCTCGTGCCGCCTCGATCACCGACTCCGACGGACTGCCGTCGCCGGCGATGACGACCTTGCGCCCTGGCCGCGGCGGGCCGAGCACGTCGCCGGGCTTGATCGTGCGGCCGTCTGGCAGCGTCACCGCTTCGCCCCGCTGGAGCGCGCCGCGCTCGGGGCCCGCCGGCACGCCGAGCGCGTCCGCCGCCTGGACGTCGAATCGCCCCGGCCGCGGGTCCTCGACGAGCGCGTAACCGACCGCGGAGACCCCGTGCGCGACTGCGAACGTCAGGAGCCGGCAGTCCTCGCGGATCAGCTCGTCGCCGGGCCGGAGCTCCTTCAGCTCGACGGTGTACGTCAGCTTCCCGAAGATCCGGCGCAAAGCCTGGAACAGGTCGGCGAGCCCCGGCGGCCCGTAGATCGTCATCGGCGTGTCGCGGCCGCGCAGCGCGAACGTCTTCAGCATCCCGGGGAGCCCGAGGTAATGGTCCGCGTGGTAGTGCGTGAGGAACACCTCGCGCAGCTCGATCAGGCCCACGCTCGAACGGAGCAGCTGGCGCTGCGTGCCTTCGGCGCAGTCGAACAGCAACCGCTCGCCGCCGCGACGCAGGAGGAGCGCGGCGGGCGCCCTCTGCGCCGTCGGCATCGAGCCGGACGTGCCCAGGAAGACGAGGTCCATGTCCACACGGCTAGTTAACCAGCCGCCCTGGTGACGCTGTCCCCTACGGGACGAGCAGACGCTGGCCCGGGACGAGCGCCGGCCCGCTGAGCCCGTTCAGCCGCTCGATCTTCCAGACGCCCTCACGCGGATCGCCGGCGTACCGCTCGGCGGCGATCGACCAGAGCGTGTCGCCGGGGCGCACGACGTACGGCTGCGGGCGGCCCGCACCGTCGGAAGCGCGAACGAGCACCGTCCAGGCCAGGGCCATGGTCACGAAGGCTACGAGGATGACGCGGACGAACATACGTTCGGTAGTGTAGACCGAACACGTGTTCGTGTCAAGCGGACAGGAAGACGAGCTCCGGCGCGACCGACGTGCGCTCGACGCGAAGCACGATCAGCGACGGCGCCGGCGAGCGACGGCGCTCGGTCGGGCTGCCCGGGTTGAGGATCCACGTGCGCCGGTGGCGAAGCATCTCCGGCACGTGCGTGTGCCCGTAGACGACCGCGTGGCAATCCGGAAAGCGCGCGGCGAGGCGCGCCGGCCGGCCCCGCTTCGGCCCGCCGTCGTGGACGACCCCGATGCGGGCCTCGCCCACCTCGACGACGCGCTCGCGCGGGAGTGAGCGGCGCAACGCCTCGTCGTCCATGTTCCCGTGCACGGCTTCGAGGCGTCCATGGGCCTGCAGCTCTTCGAGCACCTCGGCCGCGACGAAGTCGCCGGCGTGCACGACGAGGTCGGCCTCGTCGAGCCGCCGGAGGCACTCGTCCGGCAAACGGCGCGCGCCGCGCGGCATGTGAGTGTCGGCGATGAGCGCGACGACGGTGCTCAGCGCGTCGAGCGCTTCTTCTTCGCCGGCTGGCCGACGCGGAAAGCACGGCTGACGAAGATCGCCTTCCGCGTGGGGTTGAGCTCGGCCGCGAGGCGGATGCCGTACGCGTAGTACCCCGGCCTGAGGCGCTTGGCCGGAAGCGTGATCACGGCATCCCAGTCGGTCAGCAGCTTGCCGCTCAGCTTCAGCGCCGACCCGCGCACGCGGCTCGAGCGGAGCGCCCGCGAGATCGCCCCCCGCGTCCCGGCAGAGACGGCCCCGGCGCGCTTCACGCGGAAGAGCGCCGCCGTGAAGAGCGTGCCCTCCTCGGCCCCAGCCGCGAAGCTCCACGTCGTCGAGCGCTCGGACTTCGAGCGCCGCCAGTCCGGGAACCGCACGCGGGCGTTGACGACCTTGTACGCGTGCCGCCACGCCACGGGCCGCGTCCTGCAGCGCGCCACCCCCGCGGTGATCGAGCTCTTCACGAACCCGTACGACGCTCGTCTCGTCCAGTCGGCGCGCAGGAGCCCCGACTGCCAGCGCGCAAGGTTCGGCTCGTCGACGAGATTGAAGAACAGCACCGACTTCACCGCCGGGTCACACGCGAGCAGCGGCACGAGGTTCCCGTAGATCGCCGCCTGCGTGCCCTCGTCGGTGGTGACGACGGCCTCGCGGCCGTAGTAGGCGCCTCGCGACGCGGGCGGGATCGTCACTTCCCAGCCGACCTCGTTCATGCGCAGCTTCAGCGTGCGGGCGGGCCCGTTCGGGAGCCCGGCCTCCTGGAAGGTCGGCTGCGCCGTTCCGTGGAACGCGTCCCAGACCGCCTGCTTGATCCGCGACATGTTCGGGATGCCGGCGTTCGGCCACCGGTAGCCGGTCTCGAGCGTGTCGGCGGCGGAATTGGGATGGCCGTGGTAGCTGAGCTCGTCCATGATCGGCTTCGTGCGGCGGCTGGCGCGGTAGGCCTTGCCGACGTCACGGATGCAGCGAATCGGAGAGATCGAGAGGTTCCCGGGCGCGCGCGGGTTGTCCGTCCCTCGTGGCCCGAGCGCGAGGCCGATGACCGTGATCCGCTGGTCGACTGCCTTCAGCGCGTCGTAGGCGCGAGCGAGGAGGCCTTCGTACGATCCGCACGAGGCTCCTGTGCCGTTCCGGTTGAAGACCGGCTGCCAGAAAAGGGCCTTGTTCGGCTCGTTTCCGACGATGAAGTCGCGGACGGTCGGGTACCTCAACGCAAGCTCGCGCAGGAAGCCCGTGAACTGCGCCGTGCCGTTCGGGTTGCCCGTGATCGCCGTCGCGCGGGACGGATAGACGGCGAACGTCAGGTGAATGTTGTGCGCCGCGGCCTTCTCGACGGCGCTGTCGAGCGCGTCGCGGCCCGGGATCGCGAGCGGCTGCTGGGCGTTCCAGACGATCGAGATCCGGTCCTCGGTCAGCCCGACGTCGTTCATCGTCTCGAAGAAGCGCTCGGCGTTCGAGGCATCGTCCCGCGGCAGGCTGTCGGCGACGCCGACGACGACGTCGGCCCCGGCAGGCGCCGCGAGCGCGAGCGCACCGAGCGCGCAGACGAGTGTCAGCCTCGTGGCTCTTGCGATTCCGTGCACAGGCCCCTCTCCCACCAGCATTACACGACGCCTAGGACAGCGTCGAGCAGAGTACCGGCTCCGAAGCGGACCGGATCGTCGGCCGGCAGGCCGGTCTCCTCGGATGCCTCGGCAGCCGCCGCCCTGGCCGCGGGCTCCTCGAGCCCACGGGTGTTCAAGGCGATCGCGGCCACGCGCGCCGGCCTCGCCGGCAGCGAGGCACGCTCGTGGAGCTCGACGAGGTCGCTCAGGGGCGGGAGCGGGTGGCCGGGATAGCTGTCGACCTCGGTCGCGTGCGCGCGGTGGCAGAGCACGTAGGCGTGTGGAGCGGCGCCGTGCATGAGCCCGAGCGTGACCCCGGAGTACGCGGGGTGGACGAGCGAGCCCTGGCCTTCGACGAACAGCAGCTTCCCGCCTCGCCGCGCGCCCTCGACGACGAGCCACTCGGCCGCGCCGGCGAGGAAGTCCGACACGACGGCGTCGACCGCGATCCCCCAGCCCGCGATCGCGATTCCCGTCTGCCCCGTCGGGACGAAGACCGACTCGAGGCCGCGCTCGCGCGCGGCGCGGTCGAGCTCGACGGCGACGGTCTTCTTGCCGATCGCGCAGTCCGAGCCGACGGTGAGCACGATCTTGGCCGGCACCTCGAGGTTCTCGCCGGTCGGCACGCTCAGGTCAGGCGGCGGCTTGCGCAGGTCGCGAAGCTCCACCCCACGCTCGCGCGCGAGGCCGGCGAGCTCCGCGTCGTCGGTCAGAAACTCGTGCAGCCCGTTCTCGACGTCGAGCCCGGCCTCGATCGACTGCTTCAGAAGCTCGCGCCAGGCCGGCGGGAACCGGCCGCCCGCGGTGGCGACGCCGACAAGCGCCGCGGTCGGCGCGAACGCGAGCGCGTCCTCGCCGGTGCCGACGATCGGGATCCCCTCGTAGGACTGGCCGACGCGTTCGGTGTCGAGGATCGCGACGGTCGGATGCGGGCTGTAGGCGACGACGCCCCGCATCGTCTTCCCGTAGTGCGGATCGCCGGACTTGCCCTCAGCGAGGACCAGGTACCGCTTCTCTGACACCGAGGCCTGGAGTTTCCGCGGGAAGCTGAACGCCGTCGACGAACTCGACGCCCGGCCAGGGGTCGTGGCGCAGGAGCAGGTTTCCGTCGAGGTCGACGTGGTCGCAGAGGCTCGCGATCTGCGCGCCTGCGGCGATGCCGAGCCCCGACTCGAGCATGCAGCCGAGCATCACGTCGAGCCCGAGTGCCCGCGCGGCGTTCGTCATCCGCACCGCCTCGCGGATCCCGCCCGACTTCGCGAGCTTGATGTTGATCCCGTGTGCCCGCTCGGCGCAGGCGGCGACGTCTGCGAGCGTGTGGCAGTCCTCGTCGACGTAGATCGGGATCGGCGAGCGCTCCTTCACGTCCGGGCCGGCCGGGTCGCCGGCCGGAAGAGGCTGCTCGCAGTAGGCGACGCCGAGATCGGCGAGCTGCGGGAGGTACTCGAGCGCCTCGTCCGCGCTCCAGGCCTCGTTGACGTCGACCTGCAGCGGGAGCTGCGTCACCCCGCGCACGGCGCGGACTCGCTCGACGTCGAGCCCGTCGTGAGCGCCCAGCTTCAGCTTGAGGCGCTGGAACCTGTCCCCCACGCCCTCGGCGCGCCGGGCCATCTCGTCCGGGTCGCCGAGCCAGACCGTCCACGACGTCGGCGGCCCCTGGCGGCGGAGCCCGAGCAGGCGCCAGACCGGCAGGCGCGCGAGCTTCCCGCAGAGGTCGTGCAGCGCGGCGTCGATCGCGGCCTTCGCCGCCTGCTCGCCCGGCCGGTCCGCGAGGTCAGCGCCGATCTCCTCGAGCGCGAACGGGTCGCGCCGGCCGAAAAGCGCATCCGCCTCGTCGAAGAACGCGAGCACCGACTCGGCCGTCTCGCCGTAGCGCTCGATCGGCGCCGCCTCTCCGTACCCGCGTTCATCCTCGTGCTCGATCTCGACGTAGACGACCTCGGCCGTCTCCTGCGCACTGCGGGAGATGACGAACCGCTCCGCGAGCTCGAGTGTGATCGGCCGGGCGCTCAACTTCATGCGGGCCACCCTAGCGCCGAGGTGGATGCAGACACGGGGCCATTCGGCTACTTTGCCGCGACCCAAGGGCAATCTCGAATCGGGAGGGGATCTATGCAAGGGGTATTGCGGCGACGCCGCACGAAGCTGCTCGCCCTGTGTGCCTTCGCGCTGGCGATGGTCGCCAGCTTCTCGGTCTCGCCGGCTTCGGCGTCCGCAGGGCCGACGGCAAGCTGGACGGATGCCTGCGGCACGAGCGACTTCAGCAGCCTGAGCCGCCTGGCGGTCTCGTCGACCGCGCGCGGCGAGGCGGGCGTCCGTGAGCCCGATACCGGGCAGGTGCACACGGAGGTCGCGGCCCAGCGAGGACGCGGCGCCAACTTCCGCGTCACGGTGCCGACCTGGGTCCACGTCGTCAGCGACGGTGCGATCGGGAACGTCTCCGACCGGGCCATCCGCGATCAGATCCAGGTCCTGAACATGACGTTCGGCGGCTTCGAGGGCGGTGTCGCGACCGGCTTCGGCTTCAACCTCGTCGGCATCACGCGGACGGACAACGCGGAGTGGCACTACGCCTCGATCAGCGGCGAGCGGCCCATGAAGCGGGCGCTGCACCGCGGCGGCGACGACACACTGAACATCTACCTGACGACTGCGGGCCCCTATCTCGGCTGGGCGTACCTGCCCGACGTGACCGAGAAGGGCAACGCGTATCTCGACGGCATCGTCGTCGACTGGGAGTCGCTGCGCGGCGTCTCGGACAAGTACGCGGGCCGCTACGACCAGGGCGAGACGGCGACGCACGAGGCCGGCCACTGGCTGAACCTCGAGCACACGTTCTACGGCGGCTGCAACGCGCACGGCGACTTCGTCGCCGACACGCCGCCGGAGCGGACGCCCACGTCGGGCTGCCCCGCGGGCAAGGACACCTGCCCGGATCCGGGGCTCGACCCGATCCACAACTACATGGACTACTCGTACGACCAGTGCTACACGGAGTTCACCGCCGGCCAGGCGCTGCGCATGCAGGACGCCTGGCTCTTCTGGCGCGCGAGCTAGGAACCAAGCCGTTTGCGAACCGGGTCGGGTAGCCGGCCCGGTTCGCCCGGCGGCCGATATTGGAATCGCTCTCGATCTCGTCTACTCTGCACGCGTTCCGAGGACACGATCGAGGGGGGGAATTGCATGACTAGCTTGTCCTTGCGGCGGCGCCGCACCCAGGTCCTGGCCTTTCTGGGCCTGGCCGCGGCGATCTTCGCTGCATTCACCGTCAGCCCGGCTGCGGCCGGGACGGACTCGCACGCCGCATCGGCCTGGTGCGGCGACGCGAGTGAGTTCAGCAGCCTCGACCGGCTCGCCGTCTCGTCGGCAGCGGCCCGTGGAGGCGTGATCCGCGAACGGGAGCTCGGCCAGGTGCACACGAACGCTCCGGTAAGCCGAAGCCGTACCAGCCAGGCGGACTTTCGCGTCACCGTGCCGACGTGGGTCCACGTCGTCAGCGACGGCGCGATCGGCAACGTCTCCGACCGGGCGATCCGCGACCAGATTCGCGTTCTCGACGTGACCTACGGCG
>JBKPFD010000311.1:0-4539 GCA_046729155.1 Actinomycetota bacterium | reverse complement strand
CGCGAAGGCATCGAGACGCAGTGGACCCGGTCCGGCCCGAGCGCCTCGGCCACGAGTGCCGCGGTGACGGCGGAGTCGATCCCGCCGGAGACCGCGATGACGACCTCGCCGAAGCCGTTCTTCTCGACGTAGTCGCGCAGTCCCAGCTCGAGCGCGAGCCGCATCTGCTCGAGGTCGTCGAGGAGCGGGGCGACGACGGCTTCGGCCGGCTTGCCGTCGGCCGGGCTGCGCGGTAAGCCGATGTGGACGGTCGTCACCTGCGGCGGGCTCTGGCGCTCCGCCTCCAACGTCCGGCGGCGAACGTCACGTAGGCGGCGGCCGACCGCTTCGAGTGGCTCGACGTCGACGACGAGCAGCGCCTCCTCGAACCCGGGCGCGCGCGCGAGCACCTCGCCGTCGTCGTCGAGCACCACCGAGTGGCCGTCGAAGATCAGCTCGTCCTGGCCGCCGACCGCGTTGACGAAGGCGACGTAGCAGACGTTGTCGCGCGCGCGCGTCTGCAGCATCTGCTCACGCTCGCGCTCCTTGCCGACGTGGAACGGGGATGCGGAGATGTTCGCGATCAGCTGCGCGCCGGCGAGTGCGAGGTCGGTCGCGGGCGGCCCCGGCTGCCAGATGTCCTCGCAGACGGTCGGGCCGATGAGCACGTCGCCGAGCTCGAGCAGGACGAGGTCTCGGCCGGGAGCGAAGTAGCGATGTTCGTCGAAGACGCCGTAGTTGGGCAGGAAGCGCTTGCGGTAGACGGCCTTCACCTCGCCGCCCGCGCACACGGCGCACGCGTTGTAGAGATCGCGCTCGAGCCGCGGGAAGCCGACGAGGGCAGCAATGCCGCGCGCCGAGCGGGCGATCTGGGTCAGCGATCTCTCCGCGGCCTTGAGGAAGCCGGGCCGCAGGAGCAGGTCCTCGGGCGGGTAGCCAGTGACCGCGAGCTCGGGGAAGAGGATCAGATCGGCGTGTGCCTGCTTGGCTTCCTCGAGGCGGGTCAGGATCTTCTCCCGGTTCCCGTCGAGGTCGCCGACAGTGGTGTTGATCTGGGCGAGCGCTAGACGCATCAGGTTTTCGACTCAGAGTCTAAAACGTAGTGTACCGGCCGTGGACGAGCTCGTCATCGACCCGCGCTTCAACGGCCCCGCCGGGTCGGCGAACGGAGGCTATACCTGCGGTCTCATCGCCGGCTTGCTCGGCGGGACGGCCGAGGTGACCCTGCGCCGGCCCCCGCCGCTCGGGCGGCCGCTGACCGTCGAGCGGGAGGACGGCCGCGTCGTCGTGCGGGACGGCGACGCCGTCGTCGCGGAGGCCGCCCGCGCCGAGGTCGACCTCGAGATCCCCGAGCCGCCGAGCTACGAGGACGCCGTGCGGGCCTCGTCTCGGTATCCCGGCCTCGAGGAGCATGCGTTCCCGACCTGCTTCGTCTGTGGCCCCGAGCGGGAGCCGGGCGACGGCCTCCGCATCTTCGCCGGGCCTCTCGGCGACGGCCTCTTCGCGAGCCCCTGGGCTCCGACGGAAGTCGACGAGAGGATCGTGTGGGCGGCGCTCGACTGCCCCGGCGCGATCGCCGTCGGCTTCCCCGACCGGGGCGAAACCCTGCTCGGCCGCTTCGCGGTGCGGATCGACGAGCTGCCGGAGGTCGGCGAGCAGTGCGTCGTTGTCGCCTGGCCTCTCGGGGAAGAGGGCCGGAAGCTCTACGCGGGGACCGCGCTCTATGACGAAGGCGGCCGACCGCTGGCCCGCGCGCGGGCGACCTGGATCGAGCCCGTCGGCCTGTAGCCGGTACCGGCCTGCTACACTCCGCGGTAGTTTGCGACTGTGAGTCGAAAACCTCTACAGCGGCTATGAGCGACCCGGTTTCCGCAGCCGACTGGGGAGGGTCGATCACCGCCGCCGTGTCGATCGTCTTCCTGTTCAGGAAGAGCCTCTGGTACTGGTACTTCTCGATCGTCGCGACCACGCTCTGGTTCTACGTCTTCCTCGAGACGGACTCGCTGATGGTCGCCGGCCTGCAGATCTTCTACACGCTCTTCGCGCTCTACGGGATCGCGCGCTGGCAAGTAGAGCGGCGAGGGCTCGCCGTGCCGCAATGGCTCGATCACGCAGGCGCAGTGCTCGCGCTCGCGATCCTGGCGGCGACGATCTCGTTGACCGAATTCTCGGGCTGGCTCAGCTGGATCGAGCCGAGCGCGGTCGCACTCGCGATCCTGGCGAACTGGCTGACCGCCCTGAAAATCGTTTGGTGCTGGCCGATCTGGATCACGACGAACGTTCTCTTTGCCGTCCTCTTCCTCCACCTCGAGCTCTGGGGCCTCTTCGTCATGCAGTTCGTCTACGGCGGCCTCTCGCTCGTCGGCTGGTGGACGTGGCTGTCCGAGGAGCGAACCGTTGGCGAGACGAGCGTCGCCTGAGACGGTCGGCCTCGTCGTCGGCAAGTTTGCGCCGCTCCATCGCGGGCACCAGCACCTGATCGACCAGGCGCGGGCCGCCGTCGACCGCGTCGTGATCGCGATCTACGACACGCCGGGTTACCACCCGCCTCTCGAGGTGCGGGCCGGCTGGCTGCGCGCCCTCTACCCCGACGCGCAGGTGCTCGAGCTCGACGATCCGGTCGAGCCCGGCCTCGACCCGGACGAAACGTCTCGACTGTACGCAGAGCACTTCCGCCGCAACTATGACGGTCCCGTCTCGCACGTCTTCTCGAGCGAGGACTACGGCGAACGCTTCGCGGCTCAGCTCGGCGCTCGCCACGTCCCCGTCGATCCCGACCGAGCCCGGGTCCCCGTCTCGGCGACACTCGTGCGCTCCGATCCGTACGGCTACCGCGCGTTCCTCGACCCCCTCGTGTACCGCAGCCTCGTCGTCAAGGTCTGCTTCTGGGGGGCGGAGTCGACCGGGAAGACGACGCTCGCGCGGGCCTGCGCGGAACGGTTCGACACGATCTGGATGCCCGAGCACGGGCGCGAGGTATGGGAGGCGAAGGGCCGCCGGCTGACCTCCGACGACTTCGTCGAGATCGCGCGCGGCCACCTGCGGCGCGAGCGCGAGCTCGCTCTCGAGGCGAACCGCTTCCTCTTCTGCGACACGAACGCGATCGCGACGGAGTTCTGGTCGCGCTTCTATCTCGGGCGGGCCGATCCGGAGCTCGTCCGCATCGCCGCCGAGGTGCAGGGCGACTATGCGTACGTCCTCTGCCGCAACGACCTCCCCTGGTTTCAGGACGGAGCACGCGAAACGGGAGGCGGCGAGCTCTGGCAGGAGCATCAGCGGTCGATCGCCGCGGACCTCGAGCGTCGTGGACTGGCTTACCTCGAGGTGGGCGGGACAGTCGAGGAACGCGTCGACCAGGTGGCCCGCTGGCTCGAGGAGAGCTTCTAGCGCTGGAGGCGAATCGCGTTCAGGTCCTGCTCGACGATCTCGTCGGCGCGGGCGATGAGGTCCTCGACGTCGTCGTGCTCCGCGTGGAGGTAGCGCCCCGCGAGGGCGTCGGCACGGCCTGACGCGAGCACGCGGACGAGCTGGGGCGCGAGCTCAGGCGGCGTCCACGGCGCGTCGTCCGAGAAGAAATCCTCGGTCATCGCGGTTCGCACGAGGCCCGGGCTGATAACGAAGATGGGGATCCGGTCGCGCAGCTCGTTTGCAAGCGTCTCGCCGTAGCGCCCGACCGCCGCCTTGCTCGACGCGTAGGCGGTGTTCGACGAGCCGGGCAGGTAGGAGGCACCGCTGCCCGTAATGACGATGCGGCCGCGTCCGCGTTCGAGCATGCCCGGGATCACGGCGCGGCAGCACAGATGCACGCCGAGGACGTTGACCTCGAGGATATGCCACCAGGCGAGAGGGTCGACTTCCCACGTCGCCCCGCCCTGGTTGCCGGCGCCCGCGTTCGCCGCTAGCAGGTCGATCGGGCCGAGCACGGACTCGACCTGGTTCACGAGCGCCTCGACGGACTCCTGCGACGAGACGTCGACGACGAACGACTCGCCCCCGATCTCCTCGGCGACGGCGTCGACTTCGTCGCGGGTGCGCGCCGCCACCGCGACGCGTGCGCCAGCCTCGGCCAGCTCCCGCGCGATGCCCGCGCCGATCCCGCGCCCGCCGCCCGTGACGAGGGCGACCTGCCCGTCCAGCCGGTCCTCAGACGGCATTCGCGATCTCCTCGAGCGATTCCGGGTTTTCGAGCGACGAGAGGTCGCCGGGATCGTCGCCGAGCGCCGTGGCTCGCACCGCGCGGCGGACGATCTTCGCGCTGCGCGTCTTCGGCAGCGCCCCGACGAAGACGACGCGGTCCGGCCGGAACGCCTTGCCGAGCGTCGCGGCGGCTTCGTCGCGGATCTCGCCCGCGAGCTCCGGACCGGCCTCGGGCCCGGGCGCGAGCACGCAGAAGACCCACGCGACCTCGCCCTTCACGTCGTGGGGGATGCCGACCGCGGCGGCCTCGGCCACGGCCGGATGCGCGACCACCGCGGACTCGATCTCAGCCGGCCCGATCCGTTTCCCGGCCATGTTCAGCGTGTCGTCGGAGCGGCCGTGCAGGAACCAGTAGCCGTCCTC
>JBKPFD010000310.1:0-3720 GCA_046729155.1 Actinomycetota bacterium | reverse complement strand
TAGGTGGGAAGTTCGCCGCCAGGATCAAGACCCCCGGAGCCGCAGCCGGGGGTCTTTCCTTATGTGGGCGGCCACGGGCCGCCCACTCGCCGAAAGTGCTGCGCCCTTTCGGCGACGTGAAGCACTGGCTGGCAGGGTACGACGCCCCGTGCACGCCCGCCCCTTAGCGGGGTAGTGAACTAGACGCCTGCGGCTTTGGCTTCCGGGGGTGGCGGTTCGTCGACGCCGGCCATCCACTTTCGGCGTTCGACGATGATTCTCGGGAAGTCGTCCTCCAGCAGGCCGCCGAGGCGGCGGCCGACCGTGCCGATCAGGCCGATGGCGATGAAGAGCCACGCCTCGACCCTCGCATCTCGCTCGGCGATGATCCCGCCCGCGGCCTGGGAGCGCTCGATGATGTCGACGACGTACGCGTGCACCTCGCGCATGTGCCTGCGCAGGAACTTGCGGATCTCGGGCTCGTCGCTCGCCTCGGTCAGGGCCTGCACCCAGAGGTCCGCGCAGAGGATGGTCGGATCGACGGCCTCGAAGTACGCCCGGCCGAGCGCTCCGAGCCAGTAGCGCGGGTCCTCTTCCTGTTCGAGCGTCTGGTCCCAGAGCTCACGCAGGCGCCGCCACGACTCGTCGAGCACGGCGAGGTAGAGGTCCCGCTTCGACTCGAAGTGCCGGTAGAGGATCGGCTCGGTGACCCCGGCCTTGCGCGCGATCTCGGCAGTCGTCGTCCCGCGATACGAGCCGGTCGAGAAGATCCCGCATGCGCAGTCCAGCACGGCGGCCTTGCGCTTCTCGGCAGGGAGTCGCGTGCTCACGCCGCCTCCAGCACCGGCTGCTGCTCGGGCTCGTGGTGGACCTTGCGGATCGTGAGCACGGCCACGACGGCCCCGGCGAGCGCGATCGCCGCGGCGACGAGCACCGCCTCGCGGAAGCCGTGCATGAACTGCTCGGGCGCGCGAGGATCGGCCACTGGCACGTGGATCGAGGCGACCACGATCGCGCCCATGAGGGCGATCCCGAGGGAGCCGCCGACCTGTCGCATGCTGTTCAGCACCGCCGAGCCGACGCCGGCCTTGTCGACCGGCACCGAGCCCATCGCGGCCGCCGCGGTCGGCGTCATCGCGAACGCCATCCCGATCCCGCCAACGATCATCGCCGGCAGCAGGTTCCAGAAGCTCGAGGCGACGCCCAGGGTGGAGAAGATGGCGAGGGAGGCAGCCACGAAGCCGAGGCCGGTGCCCATCAGCCAGCGTGACCCAATCCGGTCGGCGAGCCTTCCGGCGATGGGCGCAAGGAGCACGATCAGGATCGTCATCGGTAGGAAGCTGGCACCCGCCTCGGTCGGCGAGTAGCCGAGGATGTTCTGCGTGTAGAGCGAGACGAAGAAGAAGACGCCGAACATCGCGAGCGCGACCAGGAACATGACGACGTTCGCGCCCGCGAAGGTCGGGTTGCGGAAGAGCGACAAGTCGAGCATAGGGATCCGCTGCCGGAGCTCGAGCACGACGAACGCGAAAAGCCCGAGGGCGGCGACCGCGAAGAGAGAGACGATCAGCGGAGACGTCCAGCCGTGCTGGTTCGCCTCGATCAGCGCGTACGTGAGCGCGAAGAGGGCGACGCCGGACACGACGAGTCCGGGTAGGTCGAGCCGCTGCTCCGCGGAGGTGTCACGCGTTTCGTCGATGACGAGCCGCGCGACGACGATCGCGAGGATGCCGACCGGCACGTTGATGAAGAAGATCCAGCTCCAGTCGATGTGCTCCGTGATCAGCCCGCCGACCAGCGGCCCGATCGCGAGCGCCATCGCAGAGACGCCAACCCAGATGCCGATCGCCGTCCCGCGCAGCCGCGGGGGGAAGGTCGCCGTGATGATCGAGAGCGTGGCCGGGTTCATCAGCGCCGAGCCGACGCCCTGCACGACGCGCGCGCCGATCAGGACGGCGGCGCTCGTCGCGAGCCCGCACGCCAGCGAGGCGAGGGTGAAGATGACGAGGCCGACGATGAAGATGAACCGCCGGCCGACCATGTCGGCCAGCTTGCCGCCGGTGAGCATCAGCACCGCGAACGTGAGCGCGTAACCGTTGACGACCCATTCGAGCTCGGAGGTCGAGATGTGCAGGTCCCGCTGGATCGACGACAGCGCGACGAACACGACCGTGTTGTCCAGCATGATCATGAAGAGGCCGAAGGCGACCGCCGCAAGCGTCCACCACTTGCGGTTTTCCTCTGCGAAGATCCTCGCGCGCATCGACCCCTTTCGGTTAGCAGGCACTAAGTTAGCATGCGCTATCTAGTCTGGTCAACGTGGTGAAGGCCGCAACCGAGTTCATCTGGCAGCCGGACGACGCCGTTCTCGAACACGCGAACGTCGTCCGCCTGATGCGGAAGCACGGCATCGACGACTACTGGGCGCTCGTCCGCAGGTCGCAGGACGACCCGGAGTGGTTCTGGCCCGCGGCGATTGAGGACATGGGACTCGAGTTCGCCCAGCCGTGGAGCCGGGTCGTCGACCTGTCGAAAGGGCCGGAGTGGGCGACCTGGTTCGTCGACGGCCGCCTGAGCATCGCCTGGAACTGCGTGCACCGGTGGGCCAAGAGCCGTCCCGATTCGGTCGCAGCGATCTCGCTCGGCGAGGACGGGTCTCGGCGCACGCTGACATACGCGGAGATGTCCGACGAGGTCACGCGCCTCGCCGAGGCGCTCGTTCGTCTCGGCGTCGAGCCGGGCGACCGGGTCGCAACGTTCTTGCCGATGTCGCAGGAAGTCGCGGTCGCGTCGCACGCCTGCGCCCACATCGGCGCGGTGCAGGTGCCGATCTTCTCCGGCTTCGCGGCGCCGGCCGTCGCCCAGCGGCTCCAGGCGTCCGAGGCCAAGGTCGCGATCACGACCCGCACGTCGTCTCGGCGGGGCAAGGAGGTGCCGATGCTCGAGATCCTCGAGCAGGCGCGCCGCGAGGCGCCGAGCGTCGAGCACGTCGTGCTCGCCCCCTGGGACGACCTGCTCGCCGACTCGCCCGGCGAGCTGCCCGCCCTCGAGGTCGACTCCGAGCATCCGTATCTGCTCACGTACACGTCCGGGACGACCGGGACGCCGAAGGGCGTGCTCCACGTGCAGGGCGGCTTCCTCGTCTCGATCGCCCGCGAGGTCTGCTACCAGGGCGACGCCCACCCGGACGACGTCATCCACTTCGTCACCGACATGGGCTGGATCATGGGGCCGTGGACCGTCGTGGGCGGCGGCGCGCTCGGCTGCACGCTCGTCTTCGCGGAGGGCGCGCCCGACTGGCCGCAGGACCGCCTCTGGACGCTGCTCGAGGCCGAGCGCGTCTCGATCCTCGGCATCTCGCCCACGCTCGTCCGCGCGCTGATCCCGCACGGCGAGCCGCGCACCGACCTCTCCTCGCTGCGCATGATCGTCACTACCGGCGAGCCGTGGAACCCGGATCCGTACCGCTGGCTGTTCGAGGAGGTCGGCGGTGGGCGCTGCCCGATCATCAACTGCTCGGGCGGAACCGAGGTCGGAGCGTGCTTCCTCTCGCCCACGCCCGCGATCCCGATCAAAGCGTGCTCGCTCGGCGGCCCCGCTCTCGGGATGGCGATGGACGTCGTCGACGCAGACGGCAACCCGGTGCGCGGCGAGGTCGGCGAGCTCGTCTGCCGCAAGCCGTTCCCTGGCATGACGCGCGGCTTCTGGCGCGACCCCGAGCGGTACATCGACACGTACTGG
>JBKPFD010000309.1:0-2673 GCA_046729155.1 Actinomycetota bacterium | reverse complement strand
CGTCGTGCTGATCGTGCTGATCTCGCTCACGATCGTCCTCTTCGGCGTCGACGCGACGAACGGCCCACTCCAGGTCGCGCTGCTCCTGAGCGCGGCGTTCGCGGCGCTGATCGCCTTCAAGAACGGCTACACGGTCGAGACCGTCGCCGAAGCCGCCGTCAGCGGCGTGCGATCGGCGGTGGGGGCGATCTTCATCCTGCTCGCGGTCGGCGCCCTCATCGGCACGTGGAACATGGCCGGCACGATCCCGACGGTCGTCGACTACGGGATCAGGTTGCTGAACCCCAACGTCTTCTACATGGCGACGGCCGCGATCTGCGCCGTCGTCGGCATGGTCACCGGCAGCTCGTGGACGACGGCCGGCACCCTCGGCGTCGCCTTCGTCGGCATGGCGACGGTCATGGGACTCTCGGAGGCTGCGACGGCGGGGGCGGTGATCTGCGGCGCCTACTTCGGCGACAAGATGACGCCGCTCTCGGAGACGACGATCCTCGTTCCCCAGCTCGTCGGCGGCGGGCTCACGGTCTCGCGGCACATCAGGAACATGTTCTGGACCGCCGGCCCCGCGCTCGGCGTCAGCCTCGTCATCTTCCTCTTCCTCGGCCTCGCCGCGGAGCCGGCCGCGGCGGCGGACACCGACGCCGCGGTGCACGCCTTGCGCAGCGCCTTCGACATCTCGGCGCTCAACCTGCTTCCGCTAGCTCTACTCGTCGTTTTCACGATCAAGAAGGCGCCGCCTTTCCTCGCGATCCTCGGCTCCGCCCTCTTCGCGGGGATCCTCGCGTGTTTCACCCAGTGGTCGCAGGTCAAGGCGTTCGTCGACGAGCCGGGACTGAACCCGGTGTCGACGGGCATCAAGGCGATCTACGCCGCGATGGCGAACGGCTACGTCAGCAACAGCGGGTTTCCGAAGGTGGACGAGCTGTTCTCCCGCGGAGGGATGTCGAGCCTGCTGACAACGATCTGGCTCGTCATGGCCGCGCTCGCCTTCGGCGCCATCCTCGAGCGTGCCGGGTTCCTCGAGCGGCTGCTGATCCCGGTCGTCACCCGCGCTCGGTCGCGCGGCCGGCTGATCCTCTCGGTGAACACCAGCGGCGCCGGCCTCAACGTAATCGCGGGCGACCAGTACGTGGCCGACGTCCTGCCGAGCCGCATGTTCCGCTCCGAGTTCGAGCGGCGCGGCCTTGCTCCGGAGACCCTCTCGCGCGCGGTCGAGGACTCGGGCACCGTGACCTCCGTCCTCGTCCCGTGGAACACGTGCGGCGCCTACATCTCGGGCGTCCTCGGGGTGTCGACGGCGTCCTACTTCCCGTACTGCTTCTTCAACATCCTCAGCCCCGTCCTCGACGTGATCTACGGCTTCCTCGGCTTCAAGACGCCGACCTTGGCCGAGGTGGACAGCCGTCGGACTGTCGAAGAGGTCGAGTCCGGCATTGCTCCCGTGACCAAGGCCTAAGGAGGGCTGAATGAGCGAAGGCGCTGCAGTGCAGACCGAGCCGCCGGTGCAGAGATCGCGGTTCACGCTGCCGTCCGCCTACACGATCCTGTTCGCCCTGATCGTCCTCGCGGCGATCGCGACGTGGGTCATCCCCGCCGGCACGTACAACCTCAACGCGGAGGGCAACCCGGTCCCCGGGACCTACCACGAGGTGCCGCAGAAGCCGTCCCGGATCCTCGTCGACTCGCTCACCGCCCCCATCAACGGCCTCTACGGCATCGAGGACGCGACCACCGGGAACATCAACTACTACAACTCCGGATCGCTGTTCGGGGCGATCGACGTCGCTTTGTTCATCCTCGTCATCGGCGGCTTCCTGGGCGTGACGATGAAGACAGGCGCGATCCAGGCAGGCATCGGCCGCCTCGTCCGGCGGCTCGAGGGCAGGGAGCGCCTGATGATCCCTGCCCTCATGAGTGTCTTCGCGCTCGGCGGGACGAGCTACGGCATGGCCGAGGAGAGCCTCGCCTTCTATGCCCTGGTGATCACCGTCCTGATCGCGGCCGGCTACGACGCGCTCACGGGAGCGGCCGTCGTCCTGCTCGGGTGCGGAATCGGGACGTTCGGCTCGACGATCAACCCGTTCGCGACCGGGATCGCCTCCGGGTTCGCCGGGGTCTCGATCAGCGACGGCCTCCTCAGCCGCCTGATCATCCTCATCGTCGGCCTCGCGATCGGGATCTGGTTCGTCCTGCGCTACGCCGACCGCGTGAAGAAGGACCCCTCGAAGTCCGTCGTCCACGACATGAAGGCCGAGAACGAAGCGCGCTTCCGCGCCGAGTCCGAGGGCGGCGAGGTCGTCCTCACCGGCACGCACAAGACCGTGCTCGTCCTCTTCGGGCTCGCCTTCGCCGTGATGATGTACGGCGTCATCCCGTGGGAGGACATGGGCATCCCGCTGCCGACGTGGTGGTGGTGGTTCCCGGAGATGACCGCGTCGTTCCTGCTGTTCGCGATCATCATCGGCCTCGTCGCGCGGATGGGCGAAGGCGAGCTGACCTCGACCCACAAAGTGATCCTCTCGGTCTTCGCCCTCGCCTTCCTGTTGATGATGTACGGCGTGATTCCGTGGGAGGACCTGGGGGTCCCGCTGCCGACGCTGTGGTGGTGGTTTCCGGAGATGACCGCGTCATTCCTCCTGTTCTCTGTCGTGATCGGATTGATCGGGCGGATGA
>JBKPFD010000308.1:0-9100 GCA_046729155.1 Actinomycetota bacterium | reverse complement strand
ACCTCGACTGGGCGCGTGCGGCGGACGGGGCCGACGACGCGCGGCACGGGGTTCTCGTGGCCGGTGCGGTCGAGCGCGACCCCGGGACGGTCGAGGTCGACCCCGTCGAGCGCGGTCGCGAACCGGTTCGAGTAGCTCTCGCGGCGCATCTCGCCGTCCGTGATCACGTCGACGCCCGCCCGCTCCATGTCCTGCACGGCGAGCCTGGTCGCGTCGTCCTGCGCCTCCTCGAGGAACGGCTCGGGCACGAGCCAGAGCTCGGCGGCCCGCACGCGGGGCGGCAGGCGGTCTCCGAGTCGCTCGCGGTCGATCAGCCACTCGGGTTGCGGGTAGCTGCCCACGACTGTCGTCACGAGCGCCGCGCCGGCCATGCGCCAGCCTAGCCCCGCACGCGCCGGATGCGCGCGACGCGCTCGAGGCCGCGCTCCGTCCAGGTCGGGCGCTCCGGGTCGAAGTGGCCTTCGAGCGCGCGCCGGTAGGGGCCGCCGACCCGCCGCGCGTACGCGCCGAAGCCTTCGTCGCGGACCGGGCGCCAGTCCTCGCGATATGGCGCAACGAGGTGCTCCTTCGAGACGGAGCGCGCGGAGAGCAGGAAGGCGAGGCCTATTCCGGCGGAGACCTCGAGCAGCGACCGGTCCTCTGCCTGCGCCGAGCGCCGGAGGCCTTCATAGACCGCCGCGAGCTCTTCCGCGCTCGGCAGCTCGTCCTTGCTCGCCCGGAGCTCCGCGACCGATGCGCGCAGCTCGACGAGCTCGACCGGCGGGATGTCGATCAACCGCGCCGCCGTGCCTGACCCAAGCTCGAGCGCGCCGAGCAGCTCGTCGACCGACTTGAACTCGG
Source organism: Actinomycetota bacterium (assembly GCA_046729155.1). Lineage (GTDB taxonomy): Bacteria > Actinomycetota > Thermoleophilia > Gaiellales > Gaiellaceae > VAXT01. The sequence continues at coordinate 8,260 of JBKPFD010000308.1, read as the reverse complement.
CGTCCCGCGCGATGACCTCCGCCGCCTTCAGCTCCGCGACGAGCGCATCCAGGTATACGCGGGAGCCGCGCGCGAGGTCGCTCGCGGCTGCGAGCAGCCACAGCGGCGAGAATCCGAACGCCGCGATCGAGCCGAGCTCGACGACGTTGCCGGCTCCCTTCCGGATCGCGAGCTCGCGTGCGCCGCTCGCGCCGGGCTCCTCGGTCGAAGCGCCCTTGACGCCGCCGACGAGCTCGACCATCACTCTCAGCAGGTTCTTCGCGCTCGCCTCGTAGAGGCGCGAGCGACGCACGAGCCGCGGCAGGAGCACCTGCGCCGACTCGTGGACGAGGCCGCCGGCAAGCGCGGCGAGCGAGCGGAGCATGCGCTCGGGCAGGGAGAGGAAGAAGCCGTGACGCACGACGAGATGCTCGCAGAGCGGCAGCCCGACCGGCGCCGTCAGGATTGCGCGGAATGAAGGAGCTGACTTCGCTCGACGGACTGGTCGTCGACCTCGACGACGTCGTCTGGGTCGGCGCGTCAGCGGTCCCGGGCTCGGTCGCGGCCCTCGAGCAGCTTCGGGCGCGCCTACAGCTCGTCTTCGTCACGAACGACCCGCGCGGCTCGCGCTCCGACTACGTCGCTCAGTTGCGCGGCCTCGGCGTCGACGCGGACGAGGGCGAAGTCGTCACCTCGTCGAGCGCGCTCGCGTCGCTCCTCGCCGAGGAGCGGCGTGGCGAGACGGCGTTCGTGATCGGGTCGCCGGCGCTCCGGGCCGAGGTCGCCGCCGCGGGACTTCGCCTCCTGGAGGACGACGCGGCCCGCGACGCTGACGTGCTCGTCGTCGGTGGCCATGCCGGCTTCGACTACGGCGAGCTCCGTCTCGCCGGCCAGGCGCTGCGTCGCGGCGCCGCCCTGTTCGCGACGGGGCGCGACGCCGTCTTTCCGATGCCCGACGGTCCCTGGCCCGGGACGGGGGCCGTGCTGGCGGCGGTCGAGACGGCGGGCGGGAGGGAGGCGACCGTCGTCGGCAAGCCCGAGCCGCTGATCTTTGAGCACGCGCGGTCGCTTCTCGCCGAGTGCCGCAAGGTGGCGATCGTCGGCGACAACCTCACCTCGGACATCGCCGGCGGCCATCGGGCCGGTCTGACGACGATCCTCGTGCTCACCGGGAACGCGACCGAGGCCGACGTCGAGTCGGCACCCGTTCAGCCCGATGTCGTCCTACCCAATCTGGGCGCGGTCGCTGACGTATTGGCCGGATGAACGGCGCCCTGCCGTTCGAGCTCGAGACCGACCTCGAGCGACGCATCGCCGCCGAGCCGGAGTGGCGGGAGGGCGTCGAGTGGGGCGAGGCGCGGCGCGGGCACCCGGAGGGCGCGGTCAAGCACCACATCGCCGACGTGCTCGCGAACGTCGACCGTGAGGAGATCTCGGCGGAGGACCGCCGGCGACTGCGGCTCGCCGCGCTCGTCCACGACACGTTCAAGTTCCGCGCTCCCGAAGCATCGGCGCGAGTCGGCAGCGCGGGGCACCACGGGTCGCACGCCGCACGGTTCCTCGCGCGTTTCGTCGACGACGACGAGCTGCTCGAGGTCGTACGTTGGCACGACGAGGCCTTCGCGGCCTGGCTCTCCTCGAAGCGGGGCGACCGGCGCCGTGCCGAAGACCGGGCTCGCGCGCTCGTCGAACGGCTCGGGCCGGCGCTTCCGCTCTACCTGCGTTTCTTTGCGGCGGACAACGCGACCGAGGGCAAGAGCGCGCAGTCGTTCGAGTGGTTCGAGCGCATCGCCCGACGGCGCTCATGAGTCGTCAGGGCCGTGCCCTAGGCTTCTCTGCGGATGGGTGACGCCCTGGCCCTCCGGAGAGCTGCGGTCATCGCCGCGCCGGTCCTCGCCGCGCTCCTGATCGTCGCCGGCTTCTTCCTCGACCCGGCGATCGACGAATCCGGCCGCGACCTGGCCGAGGAGTACGCCGCTCACCCGGGTCGTGAGCAGGTCTCGGCGCTCGCCTTTCACTTCGCCTTCGCTCTCATCGCGATACCGGCAGTCGCTCTGATCGTGGCCGTCCGCGGCCGCGGAGCCTGGCTCGCGAACCTCGCCGCGCTGTTCGGCGTCCTCGGGCTGACGACGCTGCCGGGGTTCCTGCTGACGGACTTCTACGACATCGCCATCTACGGCGAGCTCGGGGGCGACGCCTGGGACGCCGTCGACGACCGCATCCAGGAGCTGTCCGGCGCGGCGATCATGTTCGTGACCGGCTACTTCGGGTTCGTGCTCACGCTGCCGACCGCCCTGCTCGCCGCCTGGCGCGCACGGTTGCTGCCGTGGTGGCCCGCGCCGTTGCTGCTCGCCGGCGCAGTCTGCGCGCAGGCGGTTCCCGACGGGTTCGGCCTGCTGATCTGGGCGGCCACGCTCGTCGTCCTCGGCTACGTCCTCACGCGGTTCCGAGCCGAGCCCGCTGCGGCGATCTAGCTCTGCGCAGCCTCCGCGCGCTCGGTGATCTCGTTGACGACCGCCGTCTTCGCGTCGGCGTAGTTCTGCACATACTTCCAGTCCTTCACGGCGAGCTCGCGCTTCGTGCGCTCGTAGAGCTCGCGGTCGGTGTCGTTCGCGCACAGCCAGTCGCGGAAGAGCACCATTCGCTCGACCTCGGGGCACTCCGCGGAGAAGACGTGGATGTTCACGTTCGTGTCGGGACCTTTGAAGACGCGGTGCTCGAACCACTCGGGCTCTCGGATGCGGAGCACGTAGCCGGCGGCCTCCATGATCGGCACGTAGGCATCCTCGTCGGCGGAGTCGGCTACGACGAGGACGATGTCGATGATCGGCTTCGCGGCGAGACCGGGCACCGACGTCGAGCCCGTGTGCTCGATCTGCAGCGCGCGGGCGCCGAGGGCCGAGCGGATCCGGTCCGCCTCGCGCCGGAAGAGCTGCGGCCAGGACTCGTCATATTCGGCGAGCTCGATCGCGCCGGCCAGCGGCCGCAGCTCGCCGATCGTCGCAGCGCGAAGCTCCTCCTCGCGGCGATCGTCCTCGGATGTCACAGCGGCCAGGTTGCGCGCACGGACGTGAGCTCGCGGGGCCAGTCGGCGTACGCCTCGCGCGGCACGTCGGTCTCGACCGGAGTCTCCGCCCCGTGCTTCGCCGCGAGCTCGCTCTTCGGGTAGTGCAGTTTCTTGCCCTCGCCCCGCACGCCGACCATGAGGATCGCGCACGGCCCGTCGCCGGCGCCGACGCAGATGTGGCGCGTCCCCGGCGGGCAGTGGAAGAAGTCCCACTGCTTCAGGCGCCGCTCTTGCTCCTCGACGATGACGACGCACTCGCCGTGGAGGACGAGGAAGTCCTCCTGCACGTTCTCGGAGTGGTACTTCCCGTTCGGCTGCCCGGGCTGGAGGACGTGGACGCCGATGCCGTACTGCTCGAACCCGTCCGGAGGCTCGAAGTCGGTCCACTCGCCGCCGACCTCGATGCGCTGCCAGGCCGCGTCGGCGAGATTGACGACGAACCAGCCGGGCGACGCCGCCCTCGACCCCGCCTCCGTCTGCTCGATCCTGGCTTCTGGAATCGCCACGAAGGGCCAGCGTAGCGCTCGCAGAATCCTTGCAGCGCTGTAGCGATTTGCTTACACGACCGATTTACGCTCGCCGGAGATGATCGCCAGACTGACCCCCGTCGCCATCGCGCTCGCAATCGTCGCTGCTCCTGCGGCGGCTACGTCCGCGACCGACTCGCCGCGAATCGCGTTTGCCACCGACCGCGCCGACAACCTCCACCGGGTCGGCGTGTATGCGGTTCGCCCCGATGGGACCGGCAGGCGGCGCCTCGCATTGCCGTCTCCGCCCGTTTCAGAGGTCGTCCGCTCACCCGACGGAACGCGAATCCTCTACACGCGTGACGCCGACGGCAGGCGCTCTCTCTTCGTTGCTTCGGTGTCCGGCGAGGGCGAGCGACGTCTCGCGACGCCCGAGGCGGGTGAGGGAATCAGCTTGCAGCGATCTGCTTTCTCGCCCGACGGGCGCCACGTCGCGTTCACGACCTACACCGGCTGCGGGTGGCGTTGCTACACGGCTGCGCTCTCCGTCGTCAACGTCGACGGGACCGGCCTGGAGGTGATCGACGACCGAGGAGACGCGCCCTCGTGGGCTCCCGACGGCTTCCGCCTTGCGTACGCGGGCAGGGGCATCCGCGTCTACGACTTCCGTACCCGCAGGTCGCATTCGCTCGGAGACGGCTACCGGCCGATCTGGGCACCGCGGGGCGACCGGATCGCCTACCTCGTCGTGAAGCGCGGCTACGGCGTCCTCTGCCTCGTGAACGCGGACGGCTCGCGCCGGCGTTGCCTGCTCGGCCGGACGGCCGCGGACGTCGTCTGGTCGCCGGACGCGAAGCGTGTCGCCTTCAACGAGCAGGGCCCCGCCTGGCTGGGAGTCGTCGGTGCAGACGGTCGCGGCCTGCACCTGTTCCGCGACCGGAAGAACCGCGCACGCCCCGCGGCGTTCTCGCCCGACGGCCGGCGGCTCGCATATACGGAAGGGCTCGACGCCAGGGAACTCTTCGCCCGCAGCGTCGTTCCACCCGGACCAACGAGGCAGGTCACCGTCGAGCCGGCCTTCACGCACTTCAGTGGCGTCCGCTGGCGGCCGGGTCGGATCACGTACGAGGCCCTCCTGCTGTCGAACGACACCGAGCTGGCCGTGCTCGATCCAGGAGTGGGGCAGCCTCGCGTCCTGACGCACAACCGCGTCGAGGACCGCGAGCCCGACTGGTCTCCCGACGGTCGCACGATCGCGTACGTGCGTGGCACGCGGCAGCGGGGCATTCTGCGGCTTATCGCCGCGGACGGAACATCCGACCGTCCGCTCACGTCCACGGCGCCCTCGAGCGACCGGAGCCCCGCATGGTCGCCGGACGGCACGAAGGTGGCATTCGTCCGCGCCGTCGGCTCGGCCGCGAATCTCATGGTGACAGACGTCGCCTCGGGTGACGTACGCCGCGTCGCCGAGAATCCTGTCTACGCGGGAGGGGTGTCCTGGTCTCCCGACGGGCGCTTTCTGGTCGCGGCAGGGCCCGTCCCGTCGACGATCATGAGCGACCTGTTCGTCTTCGCCGTCGACGGCACGAGCGTTCGCCGGCTCGGCGTGGGCACAGGCGCGACCGCGCCTGCGTGGTCGCCCGACGGAAGCCGGATCCTCTTCGTGCGCCCACAGAGCTACTACAACCGAGCCGATCTCTTCACCGTCGCGCCGGACGGCACGCGCCTGACGTGGATCACGGACAAGGTCTCGCTCTACAGCCCGGAGGCCGCCTGGTCGCCGGATGGCACGCGGATCGTCTTCTCCCGTGCTCCCGGCCAGACATACCCGCCGACGAGCCCGATCGTCGCGATCAACGCCGATGGGAGCGGCGAGGTCAGCGTCGTCGACGGCGCCTTGTCGCTCAACCTTGACCCGGCCTGGAGCCGCTAGCGGGGCTCGCCGTCGTAGTAGTCGAGGTGCTCGACGCGGCCGATGACGCCGAGGCCGCGCCAGAAGATCTTCCGCGAGCGCGGGTAGTAGATCGTGTCGCTCGGCTCTCGGGTGCCGTACAGGAGCACGGTCATCCCGCCGTCGCCTGCACGGAGCGTGTGCCCGATTCTCTTGCCGGGCGGTTGGGAGACGACGTGGCCGGCCCGCAGCGGGACGTCCTCGCGGCTGCTGCCGCGCTGCTCGGCGATCGGTGAAGGCCAGAGCTCGAGCGTGCCCTCGCCGTCGAGGACGACGAACACTTCCTCCTCGGCCGAGTGGCAATGCGGTGGCCCGCTGTCCTTTCCCGGAGCGAGCCGCTCCCAGTTGAGCCCCGTCCGGACCGAGCCCGCCGCCTCGCCGAGCTCCTTGAACGTGCCGCCGTCCTCGCCCTCGACCTCGTCCACGTTGACGATGTTCGGCGGACGCGGCGCGGGCTCGCCGAACGCGAGCGGCTCCGCCTTGGCCTCGACGTCCCATGGGTCGTCGGTGCGCCCTTCCACCCACGGCCAGCCGAGCCGGATTGCGCCGGAGCGCGGGAGCCACCCGAGCTCGGTCGGGTGCCGCGTCCCGTAGACGAGCGCGACGAGACCGTCGTCTCCCGCGCGCAGCGTGTGCTCCTCGCGGTTCGCCGGGTGCACGATGCAGTCGCCGGCGCGCACCTCGTAGACCTGCTCGTCCTGCCACGAGAGGCCGGATCCCTCGAGGACGAAGAAGATCTCCTCCGAGGCGCCGTGCGAGTGAGGAGGTGTGGACAGGCCCTCGGGATCGATGCGCACGCGGTTGACGCCGACCCCGACGCTCCCGGCGGCGTCGCCGAGCCGCTGCCACTCCGCCGCCATCTCGCCCTTCGCGGCTCGCCGTGCCGGCACGTCGTCCCAGTGAGCGATCACGTGCGGAAACCTACGCCGAAGAGCCCGGCGCCTGCCGGGCTCTCGACGGGGAAGTGCGTATGTGGCTAAGGGCCGGGCTGGACGCTGACGACTTCGAAGGACTTGTTCACGTAGACCGTGATCCTCGATCCGTCGGCCTTGCGCATGTGCGCTTCGTAGGCCGCGTTGCCGTCGGCATCCGTCTCGACCCGTTCGATCGTGCCGCCGCTGACCGCGGCGAGCGCCGCTTGCCGCACCTTGGCGGCGGTGTCGCCCGTGAGCAGTTGCTCGTCCGAGCGCTGCGGCGGCAGACCACGCGACGGCTGGGCCCCCGCCTGGCCACTGCTCGAGTTGCCGCTCGAGCCGTTGCCCTGGGCGGCCCCTGCGATGGCGGCACCGCCGAGCGCGAGCGCCGCGAGCGACACGACGATCAGCAGAACGTTCTTGACCTTGTCCGGGATAGGCCTCCTCTCTGTGGTTTGCGCGGACACGACCCAAGGACACCTGCCGCGTCTGAGAACCGCCTGAGCGCGGCCTAAGAACATCCTGTGAATCCACAGCAGCCACGTCCGGCGTCTGACGCCGGACATGGCCGGCCGGCGCGTGTCAGTTGGCTTCGGCGATCAGGCGGTCGGCCGCCCGGTGCGCGACCGCTGCGATCGTCGTCGACGGGTTCGGCCCGACGGGCCCGGGCAGGATCGACCCGTCGATGACCAGCAAGCCGGGGTGGTTGAAGACGCGGCCGTACGAGTCGACCACGCCGCCGCGCTCGTCCTCGCCCATCGGGCAGCCGCCGAGCGGGTGCACGGTCGTCAGCCTGCTCAGGTACCAGGACGGGTTGTCCGTGAACTTCGCCCCGAGCACCTCGGCTACCTGCCGTGCGGTGCCGCGCAGGTGCTCGAAGAACGGAGTCGAGCTGCGCTTGTTCCAGTCGAGGTCGAGGTACCCGTCCTCGGTCAGCGTCATCGTCCCGTCGGGAGTGTCGCGGCCCATCGAGAAGAGCGGCATCGAGGTCGAGGTCAGCGTCGCCGGCGCGAAGAAGCCCGAGAACTCGCGGCCGACGTCGCTGCGCCGGTCGATGCGGAGCCACTTGCGGACGAGCCGCTTCGCGAGCCGGAGCCCCTTCCGGATCACGTTCAGCTGGTAGCTCGCCTCGAAGATCCAGTTCACGTGCTGCGGATGGCCGCCGTCCTGCAGGTAGTAAGCGCGGGTCGCCCCGCCCTCGGCTTCGTCCTTCATGCGGATCGTGCTCGTGATCACGGGCCCGTAGCCGGGGTCGACGATCCGCGGCCCTCCGTTCTCGCGCGCCTTCACCGCGAGCGCGAGCAGGTCGCCGTTGCCGCAGAACTGCGTGCCGAGGCGGTCGGAGAGGCCGGGGAAGGCTTTGCGGTTCTTCAGCAGGAGGTACGTCGATCCGAAGGCACCGGCCGAGAGCACGAGGCGGTCGGCCGTGAGCCGGTGGAGCGGAAGCGGCGAGGTGCGCTTCTCGCCCTCGGGCGCCTCGGTGTGGTCCACGTAGTCGACCGTGAAGCCGCCGCCGTCGCGGGGCGCGAACGCCTTCACCTCGCACCGCGTGCGCAGGTCTGCCCCGTGTTCGAGCTTCGCCAGCGAGAGGTAGTTGTAGTCGAGCGTGTTCTTCGCGCCGTAGTTGCAGCCGATGTTGCACTCGCCGCAGAGCAGGCACGTCAGCCGCGTGCGGCCGTGGAGGTTCTGCTCGCCGCGGATCGGCTCGCCCGGGACGGGCTTGCCGTCACCTGGGTCGAAGGTGACCGCGAGCTTGGGCAGGGTCCACTCGAGGCCGAGCTGCCCGGACGCGTACTGCATCGCCTTCGTCTTGTACGTGCGGTCGTAGGGCTCGAGGTGGAAGGGGTACGGCGCCGCCTTCAGCATCTTCTCGTGCCGCTCG